>DASVBA010000140.1:0-2032 GCA_036376095.1 Chryseolinea sp. | reverse complement strand
TGTTTCCCATCAAAATACCAAGCGCTATGCCTACACTTAGCATTCCAAATTTAAGTGTGTTTGAAGCGAAACCGTCCTTAGAACCAAATGTTGAAGGGTTAACACCCTTTTCCAACATCGACATGCGTTCGCGATAGCGGGTAATGACAAAAATGTAAATGATTCCAAAAAGGGTAGCAAATGCCGCCAATGATACCAGGAAATCCCTTGTTATATCGTGCATAGTGTTTTTGTATAGTTGCCCATAAGAGTCAGATCACGCCCTCACGGATACACCTTTTGGTAAAAAAAATATTTTCGAAATAAGAACCCTCCGGGCGTAACCAAATACAGATTAATTTGCTCCTACCTCATTTATGGACAACCAGGAAGAGCTGGATCATATTCGAAAAGTACTGAACGGTGAGCACTCCGCTTACGCATTCCTGGTCGATCGATACAAGGGGATGGCCTATTCAATTGCTTTGAAAATACTGGAAAATCAGGAAGATGCGCAGGATGTTGCGCAGGAGGGGTTCATTAAGGCCTACCAACAGTTACGCCAGTTTGAAGGTAAATCCAAATTTTCTACGTGGCTGTACACCATCGTTTACCGGACTGCATTGGCCAAAGCTAAAGAGGCGAGGGTCAGAACGTTTTCAATTACTCAACAGTTTAAGGAAACGTTCGCGGACGATTATGCTGCACCACAACTTGCATTGATGCAGGCGGATGATGAGCAGCGTTCGGTTAATCTCGCGGTGAACAAACTTCCCAAAACAGATGCATTACTAGTGATACTCTATTATATAGACGATAACTCGATCACCGAAATTCATAAGATAACTGGTATGTCCGTGCCGAATATCAAAATAAGGCTATTCAGGGCCCGCAAGAAGCTGGAGCGGGAATTGAGATTTTTATTGGACGACAATAACACTGGATTAAAAACATATGGAAAACAGGGGAGCTGACAAACTGAGATCTCTGCTGAAAAGGTTCGAGATACAGGCACCTCCAACGTTTAGGGGGGAGGTCATGAGAGAAATTGAAGCGATGGCTGACGATGAAGTTTACGCCGGCGCCAGGCTGAAGGCTATGTTGAAAAAAAATGCCGGACACTCGCCTTCCACGGAGTTTACTTATCAGGTCCTCAACCAGGTACGCGGACAATCACGTGCTGCCTATCCGCCGATTATCCCAAAGAGGACCTGGGCCCTGATCGTTACATTCCTGGTCATATGCGTGGCGGTTGCGTTGGTTAAGGATCCCTTGGGAGGCAATACTTCTGTGCTGCGTTATTTGTCAGTGGGAGATTATCTCGGCAACTTAACCCTTCGTTTTGTCGAGCCGCTGTTCTATTCAGCAGTGATCATCGTATCCGCTGGATTGTTGTTGGTGCTGGATCATTTCATTAACAAGAGACTGCGCTCAAGACCGGCCGCTGAGGATTAATCTATTTCCTTATCTCCCTATCTCCCTATCTCCTTATCCCCATATCTCCCCGTCTCATGCCCATCGCCTCATTTAAAGATGTTACTTTCCGCCACCATTTTCTTATAATCCGGAAAGATCTTCTCATAAAGTGCCGGATCCACCTTCTTTAAAGAATTCATCAGTCCGCCAATTCCAGAATCTTTGAGGCTCACCCGTTGCTTCCTGATGTCTTCCATCTTGCTTCGAATTGTAGCCTCAAGTTTGATAAGTTCTCTTTCGGTCATGTGGTTTGGTTCTTTGAGATCAAATCTCGTCAAAATGTCCAGAAGGCCAAATGCAAGGGCGATTGAATCATCGGTGGTCCTGATAGTCAAAAAATGAAAGGTTACCCATGGAATTGATTGACCTGTTGCATCAATAGTGTGGAATTTGTGACTCAACGACGTTTCGTTCAACGCAAATCTCCCTGAATAGAGCCGCCATAAATTGGCGCGATTTTTTGCATAGGTGAGTAAGAAATACAATGATTATGAAAACCTTGAACGTAACAAAGATAAAGAGCCGGTTATTGAGTGTCCTAACGTTGTTGTTTTTCCTCGGATGCGCTAAAAACCCT
>DASVBA010000124.1:0-5365 GCA_036376095.1 Chryseolinea sp. | reverse complement strand
AGATGTTTTGTTATCTGCCACTGCAGTCCGCCTTTGGTCTTCACCCTTCTCAGCAGGGGGGAGTTATTGTTGCGATCCTCCCTGAAAAGAAGAGAGCTGGCATTCAATTGTCCAGGATCCTTTTTCGATAACCAGATCACCCAGTCGCTTTTATCGTTTGGTTGATTCTCTGCCGGTACTACCCTGGAGGTTTCAATAACTATTGGGATAGTTTTTTCAATCGCGCTAAGGGCTGCCAGTATTATTTTCTCCTCATATTCGAAATCGCGGTCTGCATAGATCACTACACGCAACGTGTCCGGAGGTATTGGCATAATCTTTTTTTCCCCTGCAGTCTCATTGGCCAAATAGTCTGGATGTTTCGTCTGATTTGTGAAGGATGTTTGTATTGCCGACGATTTTCCCATACGTACCAGGACCGAGTCGTTCGAGAACTTTATTCCGCTGAGAGCGAATTCCTTTTGATCGGGCTCTTTGGTTATCCATGTTGCATTTTCCGGCAGGGTCAATCGCTTTCCTCTGAATTTCGTCGCCAGGCCGTAGGACACGATGATCACATTGTCTAAGGTTTCAACAGGGAGTCTGTCTACCATCTCCCAGTAGCTAGTAAAAGATTCAGCCCCTTGATCTGAAACATCGGGAAATCCTTTTTTCATGCTCTTGATCTCAAAGCCTTGTTGCTTGAGGCTATCAACGAGTGACTTCATCGAATCGTCACTTTGCAGCCCATCTTCCAGGATGAGCCATTGGCTTTTTTGAGATCGAAAGAGATCGACGCTTAGTCCGCATAAAAGGATCACAACAAGAAGTATCACTACACATCGTAATATCAGAAGTGTCACTTCGTTGAGTCTGATGCGGATGGATTGTTTTGTTTGTGATTCTTCGAGGTGGCGAAGGCTTCCGAACCTGATGATCTTTCCTTCCTTCCGACTCAATAGGTGGATTCCGATGGGGATAAGTAAACCCGTCAGCCCCCATAACCATATCGGATTGATGAGCTGCATTAACGAAGGATGGTTTTTCGGACCCTTAAGAAATTCCGCAACGACTGTTCAAATGAATTGTTCATTTGAACAAGCTCATAATTGATGTGTCTTTCAAGCATCCACATTCGTGACTGCTGAACCCATTTGTTTACGTGATCGGCATATTGCTTCTGCTGAAGGGCGGTGTCAACCTTGATGCGGGAGCGAGTTTCGAGGTCTTCGAAGGTGAATGACCCGTTGAAGGCCAAGTCCATTTCGTTTTTCCCCATCAAATGAAAAGTTATCACTTCGTTCCGTGGAGTCTTCAACCTTGAAATAAATTTGAGAAGATCGTCATCCTCATCGTACAGATCGGTAAAGAAGAGTATCATTTCCTTGCCGTGGTGATCGAACAAACCTTCAAGACCATTGTCGCGCTTCCAGGTTCCTTCGGTCTGGAGATTAACGAGTGCGGTGAGGAATCGTATGAACTGCTGTTGTTCAAACCGTGGTCGTATAGCAGTTATTGTTTTATTGTTTACCGTGAACAATCCGAACGTATCGCTTTGTTTTCTCGCCAGATATGCAAGGGCAGCGGTCATAACCTTCGCGTACATGAGCTTGCTGATACCGTTCTCGGTATATCCCATGGATTCGCTTGCGTCAAGAATGAATTTTACCGTGATGTTTGTTTCGATCTCTGCCTGCTTGATGTAGTATCGTTCCGACCGCGCATACATCTTCCAGTCCAGTTGTCTCAGATCGTCACCTGGTTCATAGGTTCGGTATTGGCTGAACTCCTGGCCTGAACCGATCGTCTGACTTTTATTGCTGCCACTCATAAACCCTTCTACCACGATACGGGCGACCAGTTCCAATCCACTGACGGTGTTGAGGATTTCTGGTTTTAATAGCTCTTTGATTTCGGCATTCACGATCTAGATCTTGTTGCTTTTTGGACTGATGGCTTCCAGCAGTCTGGTAGTAATATTATCGGGTGTTACACCTTCAGCTTCGGCTCTAAAATTCATAAGTATCCTGTGCCTTAACACTGGGAAAGCTACTTTTTGAATATCGTCGGGAGTGACGGAAAAATTTCCACGAAGTAAAGCCCGTGCCTTTGCCGTCAGGATCATCGCTTGTCCCGCGCGAGGTCCGGCGCCCCATCGGACCCAGTCTTTGACAAAACTCAACTCGCTGTCACCCGGACGGGTAGCTCTCACGAGTCGGCTAACGGTTTCCACCAGATCGGTATTAATGTGCACCTCACGTACAAGTCGCTGCGCGTCCTGTATGGTTGCGCCTTCGATCACCTTATTGATCTGGTAGTTCTTTCTGCCGGTTGTGTTTTCAAGGATGGAGCGTTCTTCATCAGCTGTAGGATATCCGATCCGGATGTAAAGCAAAAAGCGATCGAGTTGTGCTTCGGGAAGCGGAAATGTTCCCGCTTGTTCAATGGGGTTCTGAGTAGCGAGTATAAAGAACGGTCGCTCCAGCGGATACGTTGTGCCCGCATAAGTGACTTCGAACTCCTGCATCGCTTCTAACAGGGCTGCCTGAGTTTTTGGCGATGTGCGGTTGATCTCGTCAGCTAGAATGATATTCGAGAACACCGGCCCCTTGTTGAATTTAAAGAAACGTTTGCCGGTAGTGTGATCTTCCTCGAGGATTTCAGTACCTATTATATCTGATGGCATCAGGTCTGGCGTGAACTGAATTCGCCTGAAACGAAGGTCGATGGCATCGGCAAGCGTTCTGATCATTAGCGTCTTTGCAAGCCCAGGGACACCTTCCAACAATGCGTGGCCTCCGGAGAGAAATGTTATAAGGAGTTGGTCGATGGTTTCCTCCTGACCGACAATAGCCTTCTTTATCTCCTGGCGCAGGTCACCAAGTTTGTTAATTATATCCTGTACAACCTGCTCTGTTTTTTTGAGATCTTGCGTCATGTCTGGATGCTTAGTGCTTTTACTTATGCAACGTGCGCTTATGATCAGCGCAGCATTGAATACATTACTATGTTAACGCTAAAGCGCGTATTATCGATCTTGTAGAATCGTTTATTCCGGAAATCATAGTCCCATTCGCAACCGTAATCTTTATTGCTGAACAGAACACCCATTCGTCCATTGATTTCAATTGCTTTCAGATAATCATGCACAATATCATCGCCCCAACCGTTAAGTTCCTGCGATGTTGTCGGGGGGCCATCGAATTTGAAGAAAGCGGAGTACAACGGGTGATTGTTTGGTATTTTTTTCAAGGCCGAGGATCCGAAGATCCGTTCCATTTGTGATTCGAATGACTTGGAGAATAACCCGTCTATATCGTGATTACAATCATCGACAAAGACAAACCCGCCGTTGCGAACGTATCTTTCAAAATTTTCTCTTTCCTGCGAAGTAAACTCTACCAGTTTATGACCACTAAGATAACAGAAAGGACAGTGGAATATATCTGCGTTGTTCAGGGCCACAATATTTTCCTGCGTATCTACCGGAAGGGTCGTGTATTCGATCAGAGAGTTTAAAAGGTTTGCAGGCATGCGCTGATCTACATCCCAGTCTCCCGATTCGTATTGCAGCCGGGTAAAGAAGAATTTGTTCTGGTCGTCGCGCATAATCAAAATATCCGCCTTTTCGCAAAGACTTGCGCCGGTCGGAGGACGCTGCAATTTCATTTATCTGCGCCTAATACGAGAGGAGAAATTATACAAACGGATATAAATTACAAAGCCGGAAATTGCTAACAACTAGCCCATTCGTATTTCGGTAAAACTCTGTTAAAAAAAATCCCTGACAATACGCCAGGGATTTTTATTTTCAACGTGGTGTATCAAACGGCATCGGACAGGCTTGAGAAGGTAAAGTCACGGATCTTCATAGGAGGAATGAGGTAGTGAGCGAAAGACTCGCCGCTTACTGTTCTTTCCACCTTGCCCAGTTCCTCGAGATTGTTAAGCATTATCACGGGACTTTCATTAAAACGCAGGTTCTTAATCGGGAATTTGATCTCTCCATTCTCAATATAGAATGTTCCATCGCGCGTTAATCCTGTTAGCAACAACGTTTGCGGATCAACTGGACGGATGTACCAAAGCCGCGTTACAAGGATTCCTTTCTTTGTTTCCTTGATCAATTCTTCAATCGATTTTGTTCCGCCGTCCATAATCACACCGTCCGGGGCCGGAATGGCTTTAACACCTTTCTTTTCTGCCCAGTATCTGGAGTAGGTTAAATTCTTCACAACACCTTTTTCGATCCATGACACTCTTTCCTGTGGCCTGCCGTCGCCAGTCCATGGACTAGTGGGAAGTTCTGGATTCTGAGGATCGGAATAGATATTGACACGTTCGTCAACCAGCTTTTCGCCCAGCTTGGTTTTTCCGCCTGGTTTGCTGAGGAAGCTACGTCCCTCGTCCGCCTGTCGGGCATCAAGCCCAAAGAAAATATTTTCCAGCAACACAGCTCCTGCAGTCGGTTCAAGAATAACTGTATACTTTCCCGGCTCGATCGCTCTTGCTGTTGCCGACTTTATTCCTTTGTCGGCGGCGTATAGAGTTGCTTTTTGCGTGTCGAGTTTGGTAACATCGTTGTAACCTTTTGTCGCGTAACCGGATCCTTTGCCATCTTCGGTTCGCATAGTCACGGAGAAGTTCACATTGGTTGAGGTGTTATACGCGAACAATCCTTTGGAGTTCATCATAGCGGCAAACCCCACTGTATCTTCCAGGTAGCCGGCGCTAATGAGCTTAGAGTCTTTGGCCACTTTGAGGCTTTTCTCGACCGACTGAGCACGTAGGGCAGGCGTGAGAGCTGCCGTTGCCGGAGAAAATGTATGTGATTCGTTATAGGTTTGAGGGCCTAGAAAAGGAACATATTCAGGGTTCTCCGGCGCCAATCGCGCCAGTTCTTCGGCACGTCGAACCACTTTCTCAAGAGAAGCATCATCATATTCGTTTATCGTGGCGATCCCTAATTTTTTCCCGAAGGCGGATGAGACCACGAGGCTTGTCTGATTGACACTTCCACTGGTAGAAACCGCATTGCGTGCATACCGGACGTTACTTGTATTGGTTCCCGTCAAATTAACCTCGCATTCGTCTGCTTTTGAGTAGCTAAGCACTTTTTTCATGAGCGCAAATGCTTCATCTTTTGTAAGTATTGCCATAGTATTATCCGATATTTCTTGCTGTGTTGATAACATTTACTCCGTTGAATCGCGTCGTTGCCGAGCCGTGCGACACTGCGCTTACCTGTTGTGGTTGTCCTTTCCCGTCGAAGAACGATCCACCAAGGCGGTAGTCGCTCTGATCGGCCATATCAGCACATGAATTCCAGAATTCTTGCGTGTTGGACTGGTAAGCAACATCTTTTAACATTCCTGCGATCTTACCA
>DASVBA010000118.1:0-7758 GCA_036376095.1 Chryseolinea sp. | reverse complement strand
ACGCTTGACCTATAATAATTGGACCGCTTCCTATGATTAGCACGGAGCGAATACTTCTATCTCTTGGCATTGTTTAGTGGAATGGGGTGAACAAAATTGGGCAAAAATAAAACACAGATTCAAATCATTGTATAAATGCGCACATTAATTATCACGAAATTATTCAGATGACCTTGCTACCGATTGTGGCATCCATGGCTCAAGCCAAAAACTTTCTTTTTCGCCTGTTCAGGGATTTTTGCAACTTTTGGCGACTTTGAAGTGCGCATGAACTTGATAGAGAAAGGGAAAGATAACAGCTACGATGCTATTGTCGTTGGTTCGGGAATAAGCGGAGGCTGGGCAGCAAAGGAGCTGTGCGAAAAAGGCCTTAAAGTTTTACTGCTGGAGCGGGGAAAACCTCAGAATCATCCTGATTATCCCACCGCTGCGCTGGATCCCTGGAAGTTTCCCCATTGCGGCCGACTCACGCAACAGGACAGAAGCCAAAGTCACGTCCAGGCGCGGCATTATTCTTTCCGGGAGGATAATAAGCACTTTTATATCAACGACCTCGATAATCCCTACACCGAAGTAAAACGGTTTGATTGGATACGCGGAGATGTTGTGGGTGGTCGCTCGCTTTTATGGGCACGACAATGTTACCGATGGAGTGATTTGGATTTTGAAGCCAACGCAAAAGACGGTTATGGTGTGGATTGGCCTATTCGATATAAAGACCTGGCCCCCTGGTATGATTATGTTGAAACCTTCATTGGGGTAAGTGGTCAGAACGAAAATATCCCACATCTGCCGGACAGCAAATTTCTTCCACCCATGGAGATGAATTGTGTGGAGAAAGATTTTAAGTCACGCGTTCAGAAGAAATATCCTGACCGATATGTCACGATTGGCCGAACAGCCAATTTAACAGCGCCGGTCAAAGGACGGGGAATTTGTCAGGCCCGCGACCTTTGCCATCGGGGTTGTCCGTATGGTGCATACTTCAGCACAAATGCCAGCACTCTTCCCGCTGCTTTTTCAACCGGGAATCTTACGCTGCGTCCAGGCTCCCTGGTGAACAAAATTATTTACGATGAGAAGAAAGGTAAGGCTACAGGTGTAGAGGTTACGGATGCAGATAGCGGCGAGGTCATGGAATTTTATTCACGCATAATTTTCTTGAACGCTTCTACAGTGGCGACATCGTTCATCTTGTTGAACTCTACGTCCGGAAGGTTCCCCAACGGTCTGGGTAATGGAAGCGATCAGCTCGGCAGAAATTTGATGGACCATCACAAGCAAGCCGGAGCGTCGGCAAAGGTAGATGGATTTGAAGACCAATTTTATTATGGCCGACGACCCACCGGAATATATATTCCGCGGTTCAGGAATTTGTCGGAAAAACACCCGGACTATCTTAGGGGCTTTGGATATCAGGGTACCGGTTCGAGGGAAGGATGGGCCTCTCACAGGGCAACGTTCAGCCTGGGCGCAGAACTCAAGGAAGCTGTTCAGAAACCCGGATCCTGGAGAATTGGCTTCGGTGCCTTCGGGGAGTGTCTTCCCTATCCTGAAAACAGAGTGACATTAAATAACGATTTAAAGGATAAGTGGGGAAGGCCTTCGGTTTCGATCGACGCAGAATTCAAGGCGAACGAAAAAGCAATGCAGCTGGATATGGCAGCAGCGATGGGCGAGATGTTGGAAAACCTGGGTTATAAAGGCGTGAATACTTACGTCGACACTTCCTTTCCAGGCAATGCAAATCACGAAATGGGTACCGCGCGAATGGGACGAGATCCAAAGACGTCAGTATTAAATGCATTCAATCAAATGCATGAAGTCAAAAATGTTTTTATCACAGATGGTTCCTGTATGACGTCATCCTCGTGTGTGAATCCCTCTTTAACTTATATGGCTTTAACAGCGAGAGCGTGTGACTATGCGGTGAAAGAACTTAACAGGCTGAATCTCTAGCGTCAACAATTAATTGCGCAGTAGACTGATGTATCGTGGTGCCTATGTGGTGGTATACCCCACCAACTTAGCACGCGTGTGGTCTGTCATACAATCCCAAAAAAGCGAAGGTAGGATTTTGAAAAATGCGTTGTCTCCTTGAACAAATGCAGGTCACAATATCCACACGAACTACGGAGAACACGACATTTGAGGGTCGTGACGTTGCATTTACAGCTTTTTTGCCCGGCGGTCATCACACAAAAGAACCGTACTCGACAGCGGGGTTTTTTAGGTGTTAGTAAGTGGTCAGGAGTTCAGTTCGATTTCAGCACTAGCGTACTATCGCAATTTTTCTGGCCGCGGTCGCACCAGCCGACCTGATCTTTAACACGTATATCCCTTCTGACAAGTGCGACACATCCAATGTAATGTTATGATCTTCGATGGTACTTAAAATTTTCATTCGACTTCCCTGCGAATCATAAAGCGATATCTCGACGCTATTGAGCGCTGAATACCTTATGACCAATCTGTCAGCTTGGATTGGATTGGGATAAACGTCAAAATTACCTGCAATCGATTTTTCGACTCCTGTGATAATGCCTATGTCCGCAGACGAAACACTGGTACATCCGAACGCTGACGTAGTCGTTAACGTGACCGTGTAACCTCCGAGCTCTCCATATACGTGGGTGGGATTTTGCACGTCGGTAGTTGTGCCGTCGCCGAAGTCCCAAAACCACGAAACACTTTCCATCCCGTCGGTGGAAAAGACAACCTCTTCACTTGCAACGGGTACTTCGGGTTCAAATGTAAACGAAGATGATGGCAGGCTATTCACTTTAACATCAATAGTATCGGCTGACGCACATTCGAGCTCGTTATTTCTCACCACCACAGAATACTCGCCCGTTGTGGCGACTTCTATACTTTGGGTCTTTTCACCCGTGTTCCAGGTGTATTCATCCCCCGCGTCTGCGGACAACGTTACGGTAGAGCCTTCACAGAACATCAGGTCGCCAGATGTCTGAATTTCCGGCCTTGCTTGTATGTCGACTTTGGCAGCAGTGCGCAAACTTTCATAATGTTGGTCAGCATTTGATACATAGAAGACTGTATCGCGCAGCAATGCTGGCGTCGTGAACCGGGAGCCGGAAAAAATTGGCGATCCCCCTGTAAAGTCTTTGTACCAGTTGAATTTTCCTGCACCGCTAGCGTCAAGCACTGCTACGTCACCATGACATATTTCTACGTCGGCAACAACCGGAATAGGGGCACTAAGTGTGAAATTATACATTGAGTCGGCATACATTGCTGAAGTGGTCAATGCTTCCTTCGTCATTGCAGCGTGTAAGGCAAAGGCTATCGTTATTTCCTCTCCCGCATTTATTGAATACGGTCCGGAGCTGACCGAATGGCTGACATCATTTCCTGTTGTGGCATTGCCTGCCTGAAGCTTTGCCAGGCCAGTTGAAATGCTCGTGAATTTTTCGGAATCGGTGAACCCGTCATAGAGACCAAAAGGATTGCCTGCAATAGTCGGGTCGTTGTCGATTGCGAAGTAGTTGGCGTTTCCGTTCAGCACCTGAATACCAGCATGTGGCTTGCCGGGTTGTGTTGCATGAACGTATCCTAATTTTGTATCATCGTCCCAGGCTGCCTTGTCAGTAGATCCTCCCGATGAAACGTCCCAATCGGCAAACAGGCCAAAGTAAAAATCCGTCAGCGCGTTTGCCGAAGTATTTTTCACTTTATACTCGAGGATAACAAAATCCCGATAAGGAGCATTATTCCAAACCATGCTCCTATACGAGACCGACAATGACGCTACAGCGGGGTCTGGTGCGTTCGTAAAGCTGCCGGTGATCTCAGAGTATGAACGTTCGCCAGGTGTATGTTTTGTTATCTTAGAAGTGGAAGTGAAGTCCTGGTCATAGTTCGCCCCTGCAGCCCGAACGTTGTTGTTCATATCCAGGTCTGAAGTCCCCATGATGAGCCCCATTTCAAACAGAAGGCTTTCTTCATTATACAAGAAGCCTGAACCACCGGACTGAGCTGCGGCATTTCCATAACCGATCCTTCCGCGCGATGTAATGGAAGTGATGATGTTGTTTTCGTTCACGTCGATGTATGAGGGTACTTCCAGGCTTATAAGCTGAAAGTCGTTGTAGTTATCATCCTCGAACGTAAGGAGTGCGTCAATCCGCGTATCTACGGGTAACGATGCTGACAAGGTTAATTCAAAAGGTGAAGAGCTGTTTCTTTTCGTTTCATTTTCACCTAAACTTCCCAAAGCCAGCACACCATTAGTGACAGTAACATAAGGTGATGATGATGTAAGGGTAACTTTCAACGCACCCGAGGTAGGCTTCAAATAGTTTGTGAAATCAAAATACAAATGGACGGCGTCTCCCGGATCAGGCGTAGCGCCTCCTGTATTTATCATAGCTTGATTGCTTGCACGGACAGAGGGAGATTGAACGGTCAGGGCACGTTCAGCGTCAAGGCGACCTTTTCCAAGTTTATATAAATACGCAGGGTTGTTTGCGTAGATGCTTTCATCTGCTGAAATGCGCAATTGTTCGGCTACTTGTAATGCACTCATCGCCGGGAATTTCGACCAAACAAGTGCTGCTGCCCCGGCAACAAGAGGAGATGATATAGATGTACCTGATTCCAAAGAATACGCGTCGTTGTAAACGGTCGTTAGAACAAAATAACCCGGAGCGATGATATCGATCGTCTTGCCAAAATTTGAAAACGGCGAACGGACGTCGCTTGAATTTGAATTGGCGACAGAAACCACGTAGTCGTACGAAGCAGGATAAATCGGATTTTCAAGATTACTGTTTCCAGCCGCGGCTACAACCACGCAATTCAGATCGTGAGTGACGTACGTAATGATATCCTGAGCAATGGTACTGCGGTTATAACTACCCCATGAACAATTGATAATGCGGGCTCCGTGCGTGGCGGCATACAGGATGCCTTCGTATAAGTTGGATGAATAGTCACCAGGAGCCTGGTCGTCTGCAAAGTGTTTTGTAAAAAGCAGTTTTGCTTTGAAACCTATTCCTGAAATGCCAATTCCGTTATCGGTACGGGCAGAGGCGCAACCCGCCACCATTGTACCATGGCTAAACAATCCTCCTTGAAAAACAGACGGGTCATTGTCCCCAATGAAGCCGGGAGTGCCTATCAGGGCCAGTGAAGAACCCGAAAAATCCCAACCTCTGTTATTGTCGATGTAGCCATCGTTGTTGTTATCAATTCCATCCAGTGGTTCGGACGGATCGATGTAAATGTTTGCCTGCAGATCAGGGTGGTCAAGGTCGCCCCCAGTATCCACGACGCCGATGACAATATCTTCATCAACGTCAACAAGATCCCATGCCTGTCGCGCTTTGATAAGATCGATAGCATACTGCTGATCCAACATCGGATCGTTTGGTTCTAATAATGGAGCTGCAGTGTATACGGGCTCAATGGACTCAAAATAGCCGCTGCTATAAAGTTCATTAATGTATTGTTCAACATCCTTACTCTCATCAAAGGTCAATTTATAGTAGAGGGAGATGTCAATACGTTGTTTTCGCGGTGCAACTCGTGCGATGTTATGAGACTGTGACTTAACGAGGGGATGTGTCCCTCGAACATTCAGGTTGTGAGCAATCCTTCCACCCTGACTTTCGAAAATACCTTTGTGTTCCTTCTTAAGTTTTGCCCAGACTGCCCCTTTCGCGTATCCGGTTGTCGCAATACCTGCCGGAAGAAGAAATTTTCCCGGTTTCTGGCCTTGAGAAATCAGCGGCAAAATCACAATAAAAAAACAAGCCACGCCTCGCGCTAACATTGATCAGCTGGTTATCCTTTCAAAAGTACGGCTAATTGGTTTAAGGGGAATAGGGAGGTATGGAAATTGGGGAAATAGGAAAATAAGATTCTGACACTCCTTGTCAAACCCTCCTTATTTCGTTATTTCCTTATTGCCCTATTTCCTTTTACCCAACTGGGTACCCGGGCATCCCGATCGCATTAGATCATGCCGCGAGCTTTCAGCTCAAGGTATTTATTGATAGTGTTCACCGTTAAATCCTCCGGTGCTGTCAACAGAGCCTGTATTCCGTGACGCAAGAGTTCCTTAACGATGAGCTTTTTATCATAACTGAATTTTTCCGCGATCGCCTTATAGTATACTTCCCTGAGATTTTCCGCCGGCTGGACCAGTAACGATTTCATTTCGGTGTTTTCAAAAAAGATAACCACCAATAAATGCTGACTGTTCAGGCTTTTCAGATAAGGGAGTTGTCTTTGTAGTCCATAGATGGATTCAAAGTTTGTAAACAGAAGCAACAGACTTCGTTGTGTTATTTTTCTCCGGATATGACTGTATAATGCAAAGAAATCACTTTCGCGATAGGCGGTCTTTTGATTGTAAAGCACCTCCATGATGGTAGCCATTTGTTTGCTTTGCTTGCTGGCAGCCACCATCGATCCGATCCTGTTCTGAAAGGTCAATAAACCGGCCTTATCCGATTTCTTGATGGCAATATTCGAAATGACCAGGCTTGCATTTATCGCGTAATCGAGCAGACTAAGTCCGTTGAAAGGCATTTGCATCACTCTCCCTTTGTCAATCAGGCTGTAGACCTGTTGTGACCGTTCGTCCTGGAAATGATTCACCATGAGGTGATTTTTTCGGGCGGTAGCCTTCCAGTTAATGGTGCGAAAGTCATCCCCGCTGACATATTCCTTAATGAGCTCGAATTCCATGTTCTGCCCGATGCGCCTGATCTTTTTTATTCCGGCTTCAGTGAGCCGATTCGAAATAGCCATCAGCTCATACTTTTGCATTTGGATATACGATGGATAGACTGGCACCAGGGCATCAGCAGAAAAACGAAAACGACGACTTAAGAAACCGATCCACGAATTCACAAATACATTAACAGCGCCGAATGAATATTCGCCACGTTTAACGGGCCGCAGGTAGTACTTTATAATTTTGCTTTCTGCAGGTTCAAGCTTGAGCTTGAAATTCAAATCGCGTCGCTGAAACTGATGCGGAATTTCATCAACAATATTTAATGTGACGGAAAACGGATAAAAGTTTTCCACATGCAAACGGATCTCATTCTCATCGCCGTTAGAAAGTTTTTCGGGAGTAGCTCTCTTTCCTTGAAGTCCCTTTCGGGTCCGATAAAGAAGAAGGATATCAGTGAGCGCGGCAGCAAGCAGAATGAAAAACAGAATTTCCGCTAAAACAACTCCAACGCCAGCTATAAATGATGCAATAAATGAAAGTACAACTATTCCAATAGCCAGGAACAGCCGACTGTTCAAATAAAGTGATCGGATCAATTTCACTTAGCGCGGTACCTCAACTTTGTCAATAATCTGTTTGACGACATCGTCTGCGGTCACACCTTCCATTTCCTTTTCGGGCGTGAGGATGACACGGTGCCTCAGCACAGGAAGTGCAATCATTTTGATGTCCTCCGGCGTTACGAAGTCTCTTCCATTTAGTGCCGCGAAAGCCTTGGACCCGGTGAGTATCGCGATTGATGCTCTTGGGGATGCCCCCAGGAAAAGCGATGGGCTGTTGCGCGTCTCATGAACCAATTGGCCGACGTAGGATAGAAGGTTGTCTTCTACATGGATGTGTTGGATCGTTTCTCTGTAAGACCTTATCTCATCCGCCGTTAACACTGCATTAACTTCCATCGTTGGTTTTATTCCCTTTCGTGCGTGGTGTCCACTGATGATTGCTATCTCTTGTTCCAGCGATGGATAGCTAACAAGGATCTTGAAAAGAAA
>DASVBA010000108.1:0-2384 GCA_036376095.1 Chryseolinea sp. | reverse complement strand
CGAATTGTAAATAGGTCTTATTATTTAACTTTACAAAGTGAATGTTTACATCGCTGGTTTTCATAACAGGGTTTTGATAAAATACCCGCGAGAAATATAAACATTCGATCTTTTAGTTTAAAGTCTGATGATCTATGGCTTAGATAAATATATGATGTTGCCTTGCCTGATGCTTGCTAACCCACTGCAACTTCGCCAGATTGGTTTTGGTTATCGTAAAATTCAATATATCAAGAATTAAAAAGATGGAGTTAAATCAAATATTCCCTCAGTTCGACAATGAACTTATCAGTCACCTCGAAAAGATAGGCCAGGTGGTAGAGTTCGAAGAAGGAGAAATGCTGATGCGTACCGGGCAATACTTTAAGAATTCCCTGCTCATTCTCGATGGCCGTGTGAAACTCTACCGTGAAGGTGACGATGGTGAGGAGTTTTTCCTATACTACCTTGAGAAAGGAAATGCCTGTGCTCTATCTATGATTTGTGCGACCAAGAATGAAGCCTCGGCGATCAAGGCAAAAGCGATGTCACCGGTCAGAGCCCTTGCAATTCCCATTCACTATATGGACGGTTTGATGAGAGATCATCGGCAATGGTACTACTTTGTCTTAGAGACCTACCGCGCGCGATTTTCGGAATTATTGGAAGTCATTGATCAGGTAGCCTTTCGTTCAATGGATCAGAAACTGGAATTTTACCTGAAGCGACAGTTCGAATCCCTTGGCACAAATAAGATCACGGTCACCCACCAGGAAATAGCGGATGATCTTAACTCTTCGCGTGAGGTGATCTCCCGTCTTTTGAAGAAACTGGAATCCAGCAAGCGGATTTCCATATCGCGCAATGAAATAACCAGTCTGACTTTTTAGCGCTGAGTGACTTGAGTCACTGAATAGCCTTTCAGAAGTCGCCACCTTTGTATGGAAATTAAAGGGCTATGGAAATGTTTGTGGGTTATGTGGCCTCCGGGTTGATCGGAATATCGCTGGGACTTATTGGAGGTGGTGGATCGATCATTACTATACCAGTACTGGTTTACCTGTTCCATATTGAGCCTACCCTGGCTACCGCCTATTCTTTATTCATCGTTGGCGCTACCTCGCTCGTTGGTGGCATACGTTGTGCCTTTAATAAAATGGTAGACGTCAGAAGCGCTTTGCTGCTTGCCGTGCCTTCAACCGTGGGTGTTTACCTCACTCGCCATTTTGTCCTTCCTCATATTCCTGACACTATTTTAGTAATGAATGACTTTTCTCTGACGCGTGACAGCGCACTCATGCTGTTCTTTGCCGTGATCATGGTTATAGCAGCCCTTCGCATGATCAGAGATAAAAAAATAGATGAGCAGACCCCTGCTACTCAACATAATTTCATGTTAATCCCCATCGTGGGATTGCTTGTGGGGATAATTACAGGCATTGTAGGAGCTGGCGGCGGTTTTCTAATTATTCCACCATTGGTATTGTTCGTCGGGCTTCCTATGAAACGAGCCGTTGCAACATCGCTGGTCATTATTGCTATCAATTCCCTGATCGGTTTTGTCGGTGATTTTAGTTTGGTCAGAGAGATCAATTTTCCTCTACTGTTCATACTGTCCGGTCTTTCCATTGGCGGAGTCTTTTTTGGCACCTACCTGTCAAGATTTATCAAAGGAAAGAGCTTGAAATGGGGTTTTGGCTGGTTTGCACTAATTATGGCGGTAATTATTGTGATAAATGAACTTGCGATTTAGAGGCTTGGTGACTTAAATCACTGAACAAAAGTATAAGCTTGACGAACTTTGTATCCGTAATTGAAGAGAAAAATCAACGAATAAGAAAATGAAAATTGAACAAATTTATACCGGATGTCTCGCACAAGGCGCCTATTACATACGTTCGGAAAATGAGGCCGTCATCATTGATCCACTACGTGAGGTTGAGCCTTATATAGCGAAAGCCGAAGCTGATGGGGTAAAGATAAAGTATGTTCTCGAAACACATTTTCATGCCGACTTCGTGTCCGGCCATGTCGACCTGGCTGCAAAGACGGGTGCCACCATTGTATATGGCCCGACTGCCGATCCAAAATTCAAGGCACACATTGCGACAGACGGAGAAGTCTTAAACGTTGGACGTATCACCATCAAAGTATTGCATACTCCTGGACATACGATGGAGTCAACGACGTATCTGCTTAGAGATGAAAATGGAAAAGACCACGCCATTTTTAGCGGTGATACACTTTTTCTCGGTGATGTCGGACGCCCTGACCTCGCCCAGAAAGCTGCGCACATGACTAAAGAAGAACTGGCAGGTATGCTTTACGATTCATTACGTAGCAAAATCATGACGCTGTCGGATGATGTGATCGTTTATCCGGCGCACGGTGCGGGATCAGCCTGC
>DASVBA010000102.1:0-6450 GCA_036376095.1 Chryseolinea sp. | reverse complement strand
GATTTTTCGCGCGATACTGGCCTTGCTCAATTTAAGGAGATCAAAGCCAGGCTGATCTCTCTTGGATCAACGGGTTTAGTGACCTTTGAGGGCCCTACCATTGACGTAAGTGTTTCTACACCGCCCCTTAAAAGCCTGGGAAACGAAACTCCCACCGTTGCCTGGTCTCGAAAACGAAATGAATTTGTTATCGGTTGGAGCAAAACTGACTTCTCGACCGCTGACAATTTTCTCCTCTACCAGCGCATCAATCCCTTTACCGGTAGCATGATCGAACCAACACAAACTATCCTGACGACAGAAAGAGGACGAGCGGCGCACCTCAACTACAATTCTGTATCGGGTAATTTTCTGCTGGGGTGGCTGGGAGCGGGTCATGGTAATTTTAAGACCTTCAGCACCTACAAAGATCCCGTCCCAGTGGTAAGCCAGCTAAGCTCAACGAAAGCCTATGCTGGAACAAAAATCATTATTACCGGTTTGAATTTTGGGAAAACACCGTATGTAAACAGTGTAATGTTTGACGATGTCCCTGCGAAGATCGACACGTTGTTTTTCGACACAAAAAAATTGCAGGTCACGGTACCACCAGGATTAGGGCGCCGGGTTGTTCCTGTCACAGTCACATTTGATGACCAGACCAGCAACGGTATTTCGTTCGAAAACATTTCCTCTACTGCTGTCACGTCAGTTGCCCCATTGGTTGGCGCGCTGGGCGATACCATCACCATTAGGGGGAGCAATTTTCCGGACGAAGAAAACCTGGTTCAGGTCACGTTTGGTTCCATAGTTTCGGCACCAACAGATATCATCAGCAGTGAACCAACAGAAATAAAAGTCAAAGTTCCTCAGACGGCATTGCGGGGAAGCGATCAAGTTGTGAACGTCGTTATCCAGGCGGTAGCCAATTTCGGAGTTAATAATTTTCGGGTGATCAGACCTCCTGTCATCGAGTCTGTGGCCGTTGATGGGAATGAATTCACTTCGTGCAAAAGTGTTGTGATCAGCGGCCATGATTTGTTTGCGAATGAAGATGACCTGACCATTAAGGTCGGAGACGTTGTTGTTAGCCAGGAAGATATCATTATAGCGAGTGATGACGGTCTTAACTTTAGAATACCCCTGGGTGCCGAAGGTCAAGTTCCTATAACCGTTATCACAGACGACCGGGAAGGTATTAGTCCGGCAACCTATAAAGTATGGCTAGGCTCAGAAGTGAACGAGGCTACAGTGAACGAAGCCACAACTGTATCCGAATTTAAATTCACCAACAGAAGCGATGACCACATCGACTTCAAGGCAAAGGTCTATAACCAGTGCTCGGTAGATGCAATGAAATTTTGGACAAAAGGAATTTCAGCGTCGGATAACGACTGGAAATCGATGGACATAACTAGTTCACTGGAAGACAATCTTGTCAGTTTTCCTATGCCTGAGAACGCTTTCACAGACGATCCAATCGGACTTCTTGCTTTCTATGAGGTAATCGACAAGTCCACAAAAATAAAGTATAGCGATACTTTTAGAATCTACAGAAACTACACTGAATTAGATTCGTCAAATGTTATTCCTAATCTCCGATTTGGTGGCAGTGTTGCCGACTACAGCATTATTGCCTTGCCCTATGAATTCCAGGTCAATAAAATAACAACGGTATTCAGAGATTTATTCAACGATTACGGGTATGACAAGAGCAAGTGGCGCATTTCCCATTACGAAAACAGCAAAGGGGAGCACGTTGAGTACCCTCAGCTAGACGAAATCGATCCAGGTAAAGGTTACTGGCTCATCTCACGTTATCCGCACGATATTTTCTTTGAAGGAGCAAAAACGCTTAATGTAGATAACGGGTATTATCCGATAACGCTGGTGAACGGATGGAATCAGATTGGAAATCCATTCAACTTCAACGTGAGCTGGGCCGATGTCTTGCGGCATAGCGGTAATCCAACGGACATTGAAACGTTCAAGACATTTAAGGACGGTACGTGGTCTGAGAGCGGCACGATCGATAGATTCCGGGGAGGCTTTGTGAAATACAATGGCAACGGTACATTCGAACTGAAAATACCCGTCACACAGAACGAAAGCATTAATGGAGGTCGCGTGGAAGAAGACAACGTTTTTCCCGGGGACTTAAGTAAAAAAGAGTGGCGCATAGCCATTGACCTCGCTGCCGATCAACTGAAGAACAAACTGACTTCTTTTGGAATGCACCCGCAAAGCATAGAAGGCGAAGACGAGAGGGATGAGCATCGACTTCCTGCATTTGTAGAAACGCTGGATGCAGTTTTTTCCGGATCCCTGTCCACGTCGATGGTTAATACAAGTGATCATTACTCGTGGGAATTTGAAGTGTTCAATACCACTCTTGCAAATGAAGTTGCCTTGAACTGGGACAACACCCGTTTTGGTGCAAACGACCGTGAACTATATCTCCACGACAAGGTAGAAGAACGGCTTATCAATATGCGCACTCAGAATAGTTACACATTCATCTATCGCCCGGGTCATTCTTTTGCAATTCACTTTGGCGATGCCGAATATATAAAAGGGACGTCCAGGCCCGGCCGGCTGACGCTCGCAACAGCATATCCCAATCCGATGACAACCACCACAAACATTGCTTTTTCACTAGGCCGGCGGTATCAGGACGTACGACTATCGGTCTATGATCTGCAGGGCAAAGAAGTGAAGACTATATTGCACGAACCCTTAGAGGCTGGGTTCTACGAAACGCACTGGGAAGGGAATGATGCAGTTGGAACGCCTCTCCCCAACGGATTGTGGATATACAGGCTTCAAGTCACTAGCGGCACGAATACCGAATCGGCGGTTGGCAAAGTTGTGTTGAGGAGATGAGAAGTCCGGTGAGACGCATCTTTTTAATATTGCTTTTGGGACCTGAGGAAGTTGTAGGATCAGAGGTTCAAATTTTCACTTTGATCACCACCTTTTTTATGTTCCCCTCCCCGATCATTGGCGCATGCACATCCTCGGGAAAAAAAATGGCGAACTGTGTATTGGTGAGCTGGAAGAACATATCCGGTGAGTCATTGAAAAAAAGGACATCCTTTTCCGCGTTGTATTCGCCGTTAGGATTCAGGCATTTTTCGCGTGGCTTCCATCCGATGGTCTCTACACCTTCGATGCACAACTGAATGTCTATGTTCTTATTGTGACACTCAAATTTTGAAACACTTGATTCTTTTGTCTTACCGGGAGCGTTACTGAATATTGCTTTAAGTCCGTCGCCAATGTCCAATTTTTCGTCCTTCGCATTTTTCAAATCCGTTTTTTGGATGTACTGAAATGCTTTTTCAAATAAGGGATGAACTGAAAAATACTTAGGCGCATTTTTTAAGGTGTCGATGATCATAACATTTTGGGGTAGCTTGGTTACAATAATAGCATTAAGAGAGGTGAAAAGAAAAGGCTGATTGCGGAATCGCAGCGCTGCCAAAATTCAAGACTGCACACCGGATCAGGCAAATTCCTTAACGCTGCCCCGTCAGGTGGTGACAACAACTGGATTCACGTTGAAATATAATCCGTAAAATAATGCCACACCTTCGGGGTGAGTTGCGAACGGTTTGCTACTTGCCTTGAAACTGGGTACGCTGGAAAAAACGCCGGTATTCCTGACACTTCAAAATTTGCTGGCTATTCTGCAAGCAACGCCTTCTTGATCTCTTGCAGCTCTGCTATCTTTCCCTCGCTCACTTTCGGGAACTCCAGCTCCATGCCATCCAACGCATTGATGATAGCCGAAGCAACTACGATCCGTGCGAATGATTTGTTGTCTGCCGGAACAATATACCAGGGAGAATTTTCCGTCGAAGTGTTTTTGATCATCTCTTCATAAGCATCCATGTAATCTTTCCAATAGCCACGTTCCCGGGCATCGGCAGCGCTGAACTTCCAGTTCTTATCTGGGTCATCCACCCGCTCGATAAATCGCTTTTTCTGCTCATCCTTTGAAACGTTCATAAAGATCTTTATGACCATGACGCCGTTCCTTGCAAGGTACTTTTCAAAATTACGAATGTCTTTGAACCGGTTTTCCCAAATATCGTCGGTAATCAATTTTTCCGGAAGCTTTTGCGATCTTAATATCTGTTCGTGAACCCGTACGACCAGTACCTCCTCGTAATAAGAACGGTTAAAAATTCCAATACGTCCACGTTCAGGTAAATGTTTTTGGCAGCGCCACAGAAAATCATGGTCGAGGTCCTCCGAGCTGGGTGCCTTGAACGAAGAAACCTGGCAGCCTTGTGGATTAACACCCGACATCACATGTTTGATCGCACCGTCTTTCCCGGCTGCATCCATTGCCTGAAAGATCACCAGCAATGACCATTTGTCTTGCGCGTATAACATTTCCTGCATGGCGGACAATGCATCCACACCTAATTGCAATGTTTGTTTTACCAAAGGTTTATCCTCACTGGAAAGATCCGCGATTGGCTTTGACGTGTAATCTTTCAGTCTGAATTTCTTTCCATCACCTACGCAATACTTTTTCGACAGTTTTTTCGCGCGTTTGATCAACTCTTTTTTACTCAGGTTGGGCAGGTTTTCGAGTTTGGCTGCAGTCTTTTCTTTCATAGGTGGTCGTGATTAGTTACTATAATTTTCTTTAAACAATAACTCAGGATATCAATAATACCCACAACGTAATGGCCGCTGGCCCAATCAGCCCGATTAGCAAACCACCAATTCTGAAGTCCTTTTGTTCAATAAGCCCTGTGCTGTAGACAATTGCATTGGGTGGTGTTGACACGGGCAGGAAGAGCGCAGTTGACGCCGATAAGCCGATGATCATGGCGATTTCAATCTGGTTGTTCGGCAAGATAGCCATACCCAGCGGAATGAGCACCGTGCTTGTCGCCGTGTTGCTCATGATGTTTGAAAACAACATTGTAGCATAAGCCAAAAGGAAATAGAAAACAAGATCTGGCATTTCGAGCGCTGCGATCCTTTCAGCATAGAGATCCAGAAGGCCCGTGTGTTGAAGTGCGGTGCCTAACGATAAACCACCGGCCACCAGCAGCAGCGTATCCCAACCCATCGCCCGGATATCCTCTCCCTTCAGAATTTGGGTCAGGGGAAGAAGAACCAGGGGAATGGCAGAGACAGCCGCTGCACTCAGATCGTGGATGGGACTCGTCAACCATAACAGTAGGGTTATTGACAAGATGGTTATAACAACCCAGCGCTGCAACGACGATTCCCCACCGACCGTCACGTTTTTATTGCGCGCAAATGTATCCAATGGGATGGCCTCAACTTTCTTCATAAAAATTCTTACGAGGACCCACCAACCTAAAATAGTCAACGCTAGTGTTACGGGAAGTCCGTAGAAAATCCAACCAATGAAATCGATAGGTTTGCCCACTGCTGCCAGCGCGCCGGCTGCTATCGCATTGGGCGGACTTCCTATCATCGTGCCCATGCCTCCCGTTGTTGCGGCTATGGGAATTCCTAAGATCAACGCTTTTGTAACGGTCGATTGCTTTCCCAGCTTCATCAATAGCGGCATCAAGGCGGCCACCACCATGGCCGTTGTAGCCGTATTGGAAATTAGCATTGAAGCGATCATTGTTATGGACATCATCCCGAAGAGAACCCACTTGGGATTTGTACCACATACCCTTAGGGTGATGTGAATCAGATCGACATCCAGTTTTGTTTTGGTCATGGCTGACGCTAGAAAAAAACCACCCAACATCAGCCAGATCACGCTGCTTGAAAACGTATTGGTGTATATCCTGATGTCGGCCGGCGTGGTAGTAAATTTTTCGTACCCGAGCGTGTAGACCAGGAAGGCAATGATGAACAGTCCAACGGAAAAAGGCGGTACTGCTTCTGTTAACCACAACGCAACCGAAAAAACGAGCAGAAACAAGACATAGGTTTGTGCTTCTGTAAAAGAAGGTTCAGCCAGCATCCATGCAACGACGATCGCCAGAAGCAATGAAAGTATAAACTTAAGCATCTTCCCGTGCTTTAATGCCGGACTCATTTTGATTCCCTGTTCTTAGCTTAATTCGAATTCTTCATTGGCCACAAACGTGGAATAGTCGAATTATTATTAGATGAAGTAAGTACAACATCTCTTTATACCGGCTTTTTCTTTTTATCAAAAAGGCCTTTCTGTAATTCCACATCAGCACGCCCGTTAACAGAAGCGATAATCTGAATGTTGCTGGCCGTAATAAGATACTGGTAAATATTCAATTGAAACGTGTCAAAATGTATTTCGATCTTCTGGCCCAGTTTTCCTTTTTCTATCCCCTTCGTAATCAATGCCGGTATAGCATCGAAGAGTTTGTCCAGCGGTATCGATAGATAAGGCTTAAGCCGATCGATAATCACGTCATGCGCAAACCAATCTGCTGCGCTCAACAGGCTTTGCTCCGAGTTCAGATCAAAGCCGAAATTTTCAAT
>DASVBA010000098.1:0-7274 GCA_036376095.1 Chryseolinea sp. | reverse complement strand
TCGGTGTTTACATTCCATCTCATGTGCCTGTTAACGTTATGGATTATTTAATCAAAGATAAGACGAGCCCTGGCGCCAAAGCAGTCGTTATGTTTTGTTCAAATCATTCGCTTACTGGTCCTTTCAAAAAGGATTTACCAGTCATGTATGTAACGGATGACCAAATTCCTTACTCCAATGATCTCTTTTCATCATTATGGGCTGAAGTACAAAAGAGCAAAGCCCCATGGACTCTGAAGTATGGTGCTGGAATGCCAATTTTCTTCGAATCATTCGCCGACAACGACGAAGCACGGAAGATCATCCGTGAAGCGATCTATTTTTTTAAAAATCACCTTGAGCCTTTGCCGGCAAGAGAGGGCGTCGCCGCTGAAGACCGCTTGATGATCGCCACGCTTTACAGAGCAGATTATGAACACGCTGCTGCACTATTTCGGGAATGGCTTAATAAATATCCCAACGATCAATATGCGCTTCTGAAATATGCGATGATATCATTTATTAGAAAAGACTATGCTGAAGCCGAACCGGCATATAAAAAAGTGAACGATCTCGATCCTGTTTATCGGATCGACCTGGTGAAAACGTTGCTCGCAAATAACAAAACCTCTGAGGCAGAAATCGAACTGACACGGGCGATGCGTTCAGGCAAGGTGAAGCGAAGTCCCTATCCTGGAATTGCCTTATTTCTATACTCGCTGGGTCGATATAGTCACGGTGTTGCGTACTATGAAATGGCGAGCGAAAAGGATTTGAGAGGAGAGGATCATTACAATATTGCCAGAGGATATTCCAGAATGAACGAAATGGAAAAGGCGATTAATGCACTTGAGAAAGCGGTAAAGTATAATTTCGGCACGCGCGAGCAAATTGAAAATGAGAAAGATTTTACCCGACTGAAATCCCACAAGAAGTACAAGGAAATTTTGGGGAGACTACTTTAAAAGATCAACATATAGGCCGACCCTACAAAATCGCCTTTTTGAAATGTTTCGTGATTCACTGTTATAAAGTTCTACTATCTCAAACGTTGGCCGCGCAACCAGAAATATCAGAAAGGAAAAGAGCAGCATATCAATGATTTGCATACTCGCCTACCTGAACCTCAATACGTTTATAAATTTCGGATCCTTTTTGAGGCTATCGAGTCGTACGTCCATGCGACGCAAGTTGAAGTCTGATATCACCCAATTCATTGGATAGTCCAACGTATCAGTATCCAAAAAAAGATTGAATTCTGTGAACTTCGTTGAGTCTGGGTTATTGATGAAGTTAACAAGTCTTTGATTCGAAATGACTGTCTGAGACCCATAGGTTCCGAGTACCGTCAATAACGGTGTGGCCAGATCATTCGTAAGTCTGGAGAGTGGTGCCTCCTCCGTTGACCGGGCGGCATTGCTGAGGTAGATCAGACGAAAATCAAGATTTGAAATCAATTTGCGCACCAAGGAGTCCTCATAGGTCGTCATGCGCAGATGTTGCATCATTTCGTGTACAATGCCAGCGCCGGTATTGTCGAAGTACCCGCCGTCTGCAAAGAATTCATTTCCAATTCCTCCACCAGGAGAAACATAAGGAAATCGCGCCCCCATGACAACGGCAGTGCTGAAATTAAGATCACCACGTGTCGTATCCTGATGCTGCCTGCGGACACGGTCTAATACATCCAGCCTCTCGCTGAATCCTTCTAAACGAACGGGACTTATCACAGAGGGCTGCCCCTGCTGCACTTGGGTGACATTTATAAAAAGCAATGGAAGTTTCCCCGTTGTATCCACAACTTCGCTATACAGTTTAGAGAATTGACTACTATGCAATTTCTCGCGTTCAAAATTTTCCATGGCTCGTTCAAGAGCGGCAGCACGATCATCAAAAGGTGCCCAGGGGAAAAGGTGTTTGATGACATCAGATCCCAACCACCTAAAGATCACTGGCGAGAGAAAATCCTGACCGAGTAATGCCTTCGATTGTATAAGAAATGAATCCTGGCGATGCATTGCGAGCATTGAGTAGAAGGTTGCATTGCCTACGCTTCCGCCTGATGCCCCGGCAAGGCAGAAGAGATGATTAGAAAACTTATCATCACGCTGGGAACCATCTTCCAGCGCCGACAAAACTGATGACACCCAGTAGCCTGAGCGTGATGCTCCACCGTCGGCAATTACCAGATAGACTGGGAATTTGCAACTGTCTTTTAGATATTCCTCTATTGCCGCCCTACGCCCGGGATATTTTATCCAATTTTTAAAATAGCCATCCACGCTTGGACGTTGTTCGTAGAAGCCGGGCTTTTTTGTTTCAGTGATCCGGACTGCATATGGCTCATTCGCGGATCCCAGGAGTAGAGCCCACACGAACAAATAGAAAAACAGATTGATCTTATTGGCAATCGATGTTACCGTCAAAATGTTTGCTACGCCAACCAACATTGCGAAGGAAATCAATGTTACAGCAAGTGATCCCATGCGGTCGACGAGCGTCGTGTTAAATCCGAATGCATAAACGAAGATTCCGCCCAGCACGAAAACGTGAAACACCTGGAAGGAAGTTTTTTCACTGGCCTGTACATCTGCAGGAACCTTCAATAGCTTTATGCCTAGCAAAGTGAGGTATGCCCATGTTCCGCGTGGCTGCGTGATATTCTTGGAGATTCTTCTCCGCCTCTCTATTTGCAAGAAGATACCTAAGAACTGAAGTACGTAAAGTCCCAGGGCCAGAAATGAAAGTCTGATTGCGTATAAATCCTTTCCGCTAACAAAAAGCAACAAACCGACGACGTAAACGGTTGAGAACAATATGAAAATACCCCAATACGACCACTTCGTGACCTTTTGAGAAGCCACCGTTTTTTTGTTGTCTCGCCAGGCAGAGACCAAACTCGTCCATATAAAATAAAGCATGTTCTGGATCAACACAAACGCCAAAAGCTGAGACTGATCCAGCTTCAATACTGTTGGCAATGCCAGTATTGAAGCCTGAACACTTACGAACGCGTTGAATGCAATGATTCTTGGAACGTTCTCATGACGCCAAAGCCACGTTCTATGTTTTATCGACTCTACTTTCACATATCCCACAAGACGCGAACTATACCACATTACTCCGGCCCAGAAAGTCAGACAAAGAATGGTGGCATAGAATGGCCCATCAAATTCTCCGACTTGTATCACCACATCTTGTCCGGGTGTAAGCTTAATGAGTATAAAGTAAATGATAGCCACGGATGCAATTCCTATAAAATAGGTTTTGAACACCTGAATCACTTCGCCCAATAAGAACAGCTTTTGAATGAGCGGCGAAAGCAACACAAGTGTTGTCAAGATCAGAATACAAAACTTAATGGTTGCTGGTAAGGAGAACGTTATCGCGCTAACAACTTCTGAGTCTAAATAGCGCGTCATGAAGATGTTCTCGATGATATCAAGAAGCGCTGCAAGAATTACAAGTGCGACCAACAAACGGCGGACTGGCCATTCCATTCTCACTTTATTCCATCTTAAGCGAATGACAACCTTGTTTTTTACGGCGAGTAGCAACACCAACAGGATGCAGTAAGCTGGTATGAACCAATAGTCCCTGTAGATAGACTTCTTCAGGGCGCTTTTCTCATCCTCATCCCAGTCACTAACCAATTTCTTCGCCCGCTGTTCGGTCCAGGCTATTTCCAGCGCCAAGACATCTGATACACTAAGGCTCGTAGATTTCTCACCAACATCAGTGAGACTTGAATTTACCCAGGCGCCAGTCAGAAGTGTAACCGTTAGCCATACCGGGATCAATATGGCCCTGTATTCGCATACGACTGTTCTAATGTTGCTGAGACGGATCATGATTTTAAGGATTGTTGTTCTCCACTATGACCTGAATTCTCCGAAGAACGCTCGACCGACTTCTGGTAGTCCGTATATCAAGAAAGTATAACTTAAACCTGCAGACAACGCGACCAGCTAACCGACAATCATTTCTCTAGCTAACTAAAGATAGAATTTTCGAAAGGGACCTACAACACACCCCATTTTCCGGGTGGATAGGTTTCGATAGAAATTCATGATAAGATTTCCCTGACTTACAGACTGACGTAATGTAATTCTTGCCACGAAATTGGAAGTCAACCCGACGTACGTTTTTAAACATTAGCAGAGTGGCGAATGTTAACACGAAATGGCATAAAACGGAAAAAGAAGATTGGGCAACCCGTCTTCTTATAATAGTTGGGACTGGACCTGTATGGGCCATCTGACGGATATGAGCCATATCAGCCAATTTTTGAGATAAGGAAATATTGCTCGAGTAATACTGTATAATCTAACTATCGAAAAACGAAAAAAGCGATCATCAGGATCGCTTTCTTATTTCGTAGCGGGGACAGGACTCGAACCTGTGACCTTTGGGTTATGAGCCCAACGAGCTACCAACTGCTCCACCCCGCGATGTAGTACCCTAATCTAAACACGTCTCGATTAGTTCCTGGAAAGCAAAAATTAAGATGATTTCCAGTAATAGGGTGGGCAAAAGTAGGACGGTTGCATCTAAAAAACAAGTTACCTTTGCAAATCATTATGGAGCAATCATCCTTTAGGTCGGGTTTTGTAAGCATTATTGGGAAGCCAAACGTTGGTAAGTCGTCGCTGATGAACAAGTTAATGGGTGAAAATATTTCCATTATCACCCCAAAAGCACAGACAACCCGTCATAGAATAATGGGAATATTGAATGGCAATGATTATCAGATTGTTTATTCTGACACTCCCGGGATACTTGAGCCCAAATATTCATTGCACGATGCCATGATGAGCTATGTAAAAGTTTCGTTGCAAGATGCAGATCTGATACTTCTAGTAGTTGATCTGAATGATAAGTTTGAAAAGGATTTGTTCGAACGTTTCGGAAGGTTTACCACGCCGATCCTGCTGGTCATAAACAAAATCGACTTAGCCAAAGGATCACAGATAGAAGACAAAGCAGGACATTGGAAAGAACATTTACCTAACATCAAGGAGGTTCTCCCGGTTTCGGCAAAAACAGGTCAACATGTCAACGAACTTCTTCCCCGTATATTGGATTACATTCCCGTACATCCTCCTTATTTCCCAACTGACGAGTATACCGACAGAACAGAAAGATTTTTCGCCTCTGAAATCATCCGTGAAAAAATATTCCTCAACTACGACCAGGAAATTCCGTACAGCACCGAAGTATCTATCGAGTCTTTCAAAGAAGCCGACGACATTATTCGCATCAGTGCAACGATTTACGTCGAGCGAGATTCTCAAAAAGGTATAATTATCGGCAAGGGTGCGAGTTCAATCAAGAAAGTGGGTGTAGAAGCCAGAAAAGACATGGAGTCTTTCTTTGGAAAGAAGATTCATCTCGAAACGCATGTGAAGGTGGCCGACAATTGGCGTAAGCAGCAACAAAGGCTCAAGCAATTTGGGTACACAGAATAATCATTCCTCTACAAGATTTGTTTCCACCCTATGGAATGGATGCGAGCACTGATGCAGCTCCGGTGATGGAACAACTCAAACCCCACCGCACATAAGTGTAGAAAACGATCCATCGTTTTTTCAAGCCCTCGCGACGCCTTTTACTAGAACATTAACGTAGGCATGCTTTTCAGCTTTATTCTGTCCATCCGGATTTTCATCGTTGTTGATGTTGAGCATCAAGACGATCAACAGAAGACCAGCCAACAAAGCACCTACCAACGGCCCGATCGCCAGATGACCCAATCTCTTCCTGATTTGCATTAGCGTTTTCATAATGCTCTTTTTGCATATACAGGACCAATATCCATTCCATATTAAATTAAATGCTGAATTTGAAATGTAGCCGAGCAGCATGTAGAAAAATCATGTAAACCGCGTCCGCACGGTGGGGAAAATCTTACCTGTTGGTAGGCGACACTGTTAACTCCAGGACAAATTCCGTTAAGCCATACCAGCCGTCTGCCGACCGGCAGGTATTCAGAAAGCGTCTCGCCGAATCCGGGCGAATAAGGCGTGTACCGGTTGAACCAATGTTTTAGAATGCATTGCTTTTACCAAAATGATTAAACCATGAAAAAGATACTCTCCCCCTTGTGCCTCGGTGTATTGTTGTTGTTTAGTGCGGCCCTTGTTCCGGTAGAACACGGCGTTCACGTCGCTCTTTTAAAGAACAAGAAGATCGTCATCCAGATCGTTCCCGATAAGACATACGAAAATGTTGTCGCATACATTAATTTTTATTCCAAAGACAACAAACGCGTTGCCCAGAAAGCTTACAGCTTATCCGATGGAAACGACAAGTATGTAAGGAAAGACGTTGTCACTAATCGAGTGTTCAAATTTTCCTTTGACGAGGATGTCACAAGGGTCACGATCGATCACGTCAACGAAGGTGAAGAACTTGAAAAGGAAGGTGGTGCTAAAGGAAAGAAACTTAACCTTCCGATTTCCAAAACTGCATTGGGGCCGGTGGAAGACTAAATCATTCGATGGTCCGGTTTTGAGTCTCTGCGGGTACCTTCGCGTGCTCTGCGTGAACCTGCATTTTCACATGAATCTAAAAGCAAAATCCCCGAAAGGGCGGCTTCGATAATTATCGGTATGAATCCGAACGCCGCGGTGACTACACCAACAACCCATTAATAATTAATCTACTGCCCGTTCAATCCCTTCTTGAAACATTCGCGATTTTCATTGATATTGTAGTAAACCCATATCATATGAAAACAATATCACTCCTCGGCGTATTCATACTGTCGGCCATGACGGCACTGGCTCAGACCCCTGCTCAAAAAAGTCCGGTAGTGGCTTATGGCGAACCCATAACCCTTGAAGCTGCCAAGAAACTTGCGGCTGCAAGCGAAAAATTTGCGCTGGAAAAACAGTGGACCATTGTTGTTGCAATTGTAGATATTGGTGGCAATCTTGTGTTGCTACAAAAAATGGACAATACTCAAATTGCTTCGATCGATGTCGCCATCGCAAAAGCAAAAACGGCTAACGGTTTCAAACGTCCAACAAAGTCTTTCGAAGACGTGATTGCCAACGGTGGAGCTGGACTACGGATCCTGAGTGTGCCCGGAATCACTCCGGTTGAAGGTGGCGAACCTATCTATTCCGATGGAAAGATAATCGGAGCTATCGGGATTTCGGGGATGTCTTCGGTACAGGACGGGGAAGTGGTGAAAGCGGCTTTGGCAAATTTCAAATAAAGAGTTTAATACATGGTCGCTCCCGACAGTTATCGACAAGCTATCGGGAGTCTCAACCGCAGGCAAAGAGACA
>DASVBA010000097.1:0-2839 GCA_036376095.1 Chryseolinea sp. | reverse complement strand
AAACATCTAAACCTATCAATTCCGAAGCCTTGCGCTGAAAAATGGCACAATCTCAAACCCACCTCTACTGGCGGACACTGCGGATCGTGCAGCACTCTCGTTGTAGATTTCACAAAGATGACCGACCAGGAGATCTTCGATTTTTTCGAAAACAACCCATTACATTCCTGCGGGCGTTTTGGTCCGGGCCAGTTGAAAACGTATGGAAGATCAAACCTTCCCAACATTCTCCCGGGATTTGCTCTTCTGAAAGCCGGCCTGGCATGCCTAATACTGATGTTTTCGAGTGCTGAAACCTTCAGTCAAACTGCCAGCGCAAAGGGAAAAATTGAAATAATTGAACATAACGATTCTCCTGCGGGGGTGCTGACGGCCAGCAGTCACATCGTTAGAGGGGTTGTTAAAGACGAGGCAGGTAATCCCATGCCAGGTGTGAACGTATATTTAAAAGGGAGCACCGAAGGAACTGTAACTGACGCTGATGGTCGCTTTGAATTTCCAAGAAGGCTTGAAGCTGGCGAGCGGCTTACTGTAAGTTACATCGGCTATGAAAGCATGGAGTACGTCGTTCAGAGCGACGCGGGTGATGTCATTGAGATTGTGATGGACCTTAACGTCATGATCATGGGGGAAGTCGTCGTTGAAAAAGTTTACACTTCAAAGTCAGGTTTCCGTCAATGGTTGTCAGGGTTTAAGAACATATTTTGATCAACCATCTTCCGATGAGAGCCAGCGTTCTGGTCGTTATCACCCTGCTGGGTTGTCCTACAATTCTTTATGGCCAGTTATCCGATTTTGTTAATGCGGATTTTAAAAAGGCCGATAGCGTTGCTGAATTATTCTTCCGGCATCCGATAAAGGATCTTAAGGTCCTTTCTGATAAACTTACCAGACCGCTGGCGTCTGACGTCGAAAAGTTCAGATCCATATTCAAATGGGTGTGCCTCAATATTGAAAACGATTACGCGCTGTACGCCGAGAATAAGAACAAAAGGGAAAAACTGGAAGGGGATGAGCTTAAGACCTGGGAACAGAATTTCAGCAGGCGTGTGTTTAACATCCTGGTGGAAAAGCATAGAACGGTTTGTACCGGTTATGCCTACCTGATCAAAGAGCTCGCATTCCACGCGGGTCTGAATTGCAGGATCGTCGACGGGTACGGTCGTAACGTCCAGGCTAACATAGGCGGGAGCGGAGTCGTCAACCATTCATGGAACGTTGTTCAGCTATCGGGTAAATGGTATCCTTGCGATCCTACCTGGTCCAGCGGAGCAATCGATGTCCAGAAACAAGCCTTCATCAAGAAGTTTGACGATGTTTATTTCTTATCGGACCCGATACTCTTCGTCCGAAGTCATTACCCTCTTGACACAGCCTGGATGCTTCTTGATCATAAACCGACGTTGGAAAGTTTCCTAAACGGGCCTATTGTTTATGTAGGCACCTTCCGCTATAACATTGAGCCCATAAGTCCGCGTAGCTTCCGTATTGAAGCGATCCGTGGTGCGAATGTTTCTTTTCAGTTTGAAACGGAACAGGGAGACAAATTTGACAAAGCCGAATTTTACATCGAAAGCTCAAAGACGGCCGATCCATTTGTCGTGTTGACAACCAACGATGAAAGAACCGTCTATTCGATCGATCACACTTTTTCAGGCCGCGGAAAACGTGCCGTTCATATCGTGTTAGACGGCAGCCATGTCCTGACCTATGAAGTAAACGTCAGGTAGTTGGTTCATTTTCTCTCTATCAGGAGTTACCCGTTTTTTGTATTTTAGCTTGGTGACGCTCAAATCTCAGTCATTACCAGCATGATCAGAAATTACTTTATCGTGATGATCCGCAGCATGGTGAACAAGAAGTTCTATTCTATCATCAATGTACTGTGCCTTACCGTTGGAATGGCCTTCGCCATGCTGATCGGGATTTTTATTTACGGCGAGCTTGAGGTCAATAAAAGCCTGAAAGATGTTAATGAATTGTTCATCGTTCAAAATAAGATCCAGGGACAGACCGGCGGGATCGAATTCTTTACTCCGCCTTTGCTTGCCAGGGTTGCTGCAGAACAATATCCGGGACAGTTTGCCGATTACTATCGTTTTTGGGACCGCAGCATTACGATATCGAAAGGAGAGAAGTCATTCCGGATCCAGGGAATGATCGGTGATGCGTCTTTCCTGCGGATCTTTGGATTCAAGGTTTTGCACGGGGACAGCCAAACAGCTTTAAGCGAGCCTAATTCAATAATCATAACAGAAGAAGCCGCCAGGCAATACTTTGATAGAACTGATGTCGTTGACGAAACCCTTTCCGTCGCAACGGAACAGAAAGGTATAAAGGAATATAAGATAACAGCGGTTATCGCTGAACCCGATGATAAAAACACGGTTACCGACCTGATGAACATGAATGCTCAGGTGTTTATATCTCACTTGAATGTGCGCGACTTTTTCTCTGATTCCGACCCCGACGTATGGCAGGCTGCCATCATTGCTTACATCAAATTAATTCCCGGCACCAGTAAGGAAGAAGCAGAGGAGACACTCAATAAAATTGTACAAAAGAATGCTCCGCCGTCCGTTGCTCAAAATCGAACGATCGACTTAAGCCCCCTGTCGGACTATTATTTGATCACTAATCATGGCGCCGTGATGAAACTTGTAATATCGCTTGGAGTGATCGTGATTTTTATTCTGGTGCTTTCCATCACCAACTTTGTGAACATATCGATCGGCAACTCATTCGTGCGGTTAAAGGAAGTTGGGATACGCAAAGTGATGGGAGGTCTGAAGCGTCAGCTTATTTTTCAATTCCTGATTGAATCAATTGTGCTTTCAAT
>DASVBA010000094.1:0-4071 GCA_036376095.1 Chryseolinea sp. | reverse complement strand
GCACCAATTACCTTTTGGAAATTTTTTTGCCTTTAATTTTGGATTTATTCCCAACATTAAGGCGGAAGACGGAGATCTGACGAGACGGGCGTTAGCGGAGCGCTGATAGAATGCCGGGTGGCCGGCGCCTTATTAGCGAGTCAAAGAAAAAACGGAAGAACGGTACGCAACGATAGAATTATCGGTGTGCCTGCAGGAGTAAAAATTTATGGGTCGATAAAAAGCATCCGCGATATCGACAGTCGGATGCGCTCCCAATTGGAAGACTTTTTTGTCTCTTACGAAAATCATAGGGGCATTCTTTTCAGGACAATAAAATGGATTTCGTCAACACAAGCGCTTGCAGCCATTAAAAATGCTATGAGTGAATAACCGGTTGCTCTGCAATCAAGATGGCAGGTTCAAAAGAGGTGATGTGCCACAACGTATAGGCCCATCTATGGCGCTGGAGATCCCTTTGTAAAGAATCTTATTATATATGTACATTCGATCCATTGCAATAGAATAACATGGCACAATATGAATTAAGCACAAGCCCACCCATTCCGCCTCCAATCGAGGCCGAAGATTTCGGAACCCTGATCTCCGAAGTGCAGGATTACGCCATTGTTCTTTTGGATACCAATGGCACTATCAAATCATGGAATAAAGGCGCAGAAAAAATCAAGGGGTACAATCGAGAAGAGATTATTGGGCGAAATTTCAGGATCTTCTATTCTACCGAAGACCGCGCAACAAACCTGCCGGAACATCTGCTGGCAACGGCTGCTGAGAGTGGAAGGGCCATACACGAAGGCTGGCGTATTCGCAAAGACGGCACCAGGTTCTGGGGCGACATCACGGTAACCGCAGTCCACGATAAACAGGGCAGCGTTGCAGGTTACCTTAAAATGACACGGGATCTGACAGAAAGAAAAAAATCAGATGACAACTATAGCAATTTCATCGAAGAATTAAGACAAAAGAATGATGAGTTGCGGGAAAGTGAGGAAAGATATCATAAAATGGTAAGCGAAGTCACGGACTACGTGGTGATCTCACTTGATAAAAGCGGCCGAGTACTCGACTGGAATAAGGGCGCTGAACGAATCAAGGGTTATAAAGCTGATGAAATAGTTGGAAAGAATTTCCGGCTGTTCTATACAAAGGAGGACAAGGAGAAAAAGCTGCCCGAATCGCTCCTTAAGGAAGCCCGCGAAAAAGGCTCCGTGGTACACGAAGGCTGGAGAATTAAAAAGGGCGGTACCCGCTATTGGGGCAGTGTCGCCATTACCGCGCTTCACAACGAACGAGGTGAAATTTTTGGATTTTCAAAGGTGACGAAGGACCTAACGGAAAAGAAAATTGCCGACGATAAACTAGCCAACTTCGCCGATGAGCTTGTGTTCAGCAACAATGAGCTTAAAAAAAGCGAGGAACGTTACCACAAGATGATAGAAGAAGTAAAAGATTACGCCATCATTCTCCTGGATAAAAAAGGTATAATTCAAAACTGGAATGTAGGGGCCGAATTCATAAAGGGCTATACTGCCGCAGAAGCCGTAGGTAAAAATTTTGAAATGTTCTACCCGCCGGAGGACCAAAAGAACAAACTTCCGAGCAGACTTCTCGAGGAAGCATCTCGCTTGGGCCGCGTTACCAGCGAGGGCTGGAGAGTAAGAAAAAGTGGGAGCAAATTTTGGGGCTCTGTAGTAATCACAGCATTGCACGATTCTGAAAACAATATCATAGGATTTTCAAAAGTAACCCGTGATCTAACCGAGCGGAAGAAAGCAGAAGATCAATCAAAAGCGGATGCGGTCGAGCTCGAACGTAAGAACCGCGCGCTGGAACGAGTTAACGCCGAAATCTCGTCATTCGCATATGTTGCCAGCCATGACCTGAAGGAACCCCTTCGAAAGATCCAGACTTTTGCCTCCAGGATACCGGAAAACATGGCTAGACCAGAGTCAGTGATTGAGCTCACGAATAAGATCGCAGGCAGCGCGGCCAGGATGCAAAAGCTCATGGAAGATCTTCTCACGTATTCGCAGGTTTCAGCCGTTAACGGCAATTTCCAAATGATTGACCTAAATATCGTAATAGAAGCCGTTCTACGAGATCTTGAACTTAGCATTAGCGATAAAAATGCGCAATTGAAGATCGATGTGCTCCCGACAATTAATGGCATTTCTTTCCAACTGGAACAGCTGTTTCTGAATTTGATCTCCAATGCCCTCAAGTTTAGCAGGGTCGATGTGACACCCGTCATCACCATAAAATGTGCGACCCTTCAGGGAAAAGAGATACCCCTTGGATTGTCGAATGATCTGAAGAAGTATTACAAGATCACCGTGGCTGACAATGGCATAGGTTTCCCCGAAGAACAATCTCAAAAGATATTTCAAGTATTTCAAACCCTCCACGACAGAAGGGCCGTCTCCGGCTCGGGAGTCGGACTGGCAATTGTAAAGCGGATAATGGAAAATCATGGCGGACTGATCATGGCGGAAGGCAACCCGAACGCCGGGGCCACCTTCGATATGTTTTTTTCCGCGTGAAGTATTATATTATCAAAAAATCTTAGGCGTATAAAACATGGTGGTATTCTATGCGGACGATGATGTCGACGACCGCGAACTATTTGCGGACGCGCTCGAAGAAGTAAATCCCGAAATCGAGCTTATTCTTGCGAACGACGGTCATCAGATCATTGAGCTTCTGGAGAAACACAACGACGTTCCGGACTTCATTTTCCTGGACATCAACATGCCTGTAATGTCGGGCAAGGAATGTCTGAAGAGACTTAAGCGACTGGACAGGCTGAAGTCGGTCCCTGTTATCATGTACACTACCACATCTAACAAAGAAGAATTCAAAAACCTGGTCTTACTTGGGGCGGCAGATTGTGTTGTGAAAGGCGTTTCTTTTCAAGCAATCAAAGATTCGTTGAGAAATATTTTGAATGACTTAGACAAGGCCTGATGCTTTTTTGAAGATGCCTGTTGACCCTTCCCTTATAGTTTTACCCCGCGAAATCTTCCAGGCTACTTTGCGAGATGCTTCTTAATGAAATCGATGGCCAGCTTTACTCTGTCAGGAGTATAAAACAAATCACCCCCATGAGCCGCACCATAAACAACCTCAAACCGGACGTCGAGGTTTGACTTTTTGTAAGCGCCTTCCAACTCGTGCGATTGATTGATCGGCATTTGTGCATCCTGTTCACCGTGAAAGATCAACAAGGGTGGATCATTCGCGTCAACATGGAAGACTGGGCTTGCAAGTTTTGCCAGCTCAATATTTTTATCCGGTTCAGATCCCAGCAATAATTCAAGCGCAGGTTTCCTTACGTTAAGTCCGAATGGTGTAGACTGTGCAAGGATAGTGGTCAGGTTTGTAGCACCGTAATAATCGATAATGGCCTGAACGCTCGATGACTGTTGGAGATTGTCACCAATTTTTCCCTCTAGCTCAGAATTACCATTAGTCACCCCGGTAAGCGCGGCCAGGTGCCCTCCCGAAGAGCTGCCCACGATAACTATTTTTTCCGCAGTGTAACCGTAAGTGCTGGCGCTGGCGCGAAGGAATCGAATAGCAGCTTTGATATCGTAGATCTGCGCTGGAAATTTTGCTTCTGGCGATTGTCTGAACTCCAGACTGGCAGTAGGTATACCATTGTCCGGAAAGATCTTTGGTACGCCGTCTTTCGATCCACCTCTCCACGCACCGCCATGCACGAACACCAGCAGGCCCCTTGTAGCTGGATCAGATGGGAGATAAAGATCAAGTTTCAATTCTTTGCCATCAACTTTCGCGTAAACAATGTCCTTGTGCGTTGGAACTGATTGAGAACGGCACTCGATGCTATTGAAAATAGACAGACCTGCGATGAGGAAAAGCAATCGGGGGTTCATGGGATACAAACTACCGAACGGGTTTAATATCAAATGTAAAATGTAAAATGTAAAATGCATGTTTAAACGATACTCAATTGATGAAGAATGGCCTGGATCAAAAGTCATTTACGTGAAATGAAAAGGCTTCTTTTTTGGCAATGTTGATACTTATGTTGAAGTAGCATGTTCCGCC
>DASVBA010000092.1:0-3364 GCA_036376095.1 Chryseolinea sp. | reverse complement strand
AGTATGCCAACTGTTAGCAGGATCAGTTCTTCGAGTTCTCCTATATATGTTCCTTTCATAAGGTTAGTGGATCGTTCGTTCTACAGACCGATTAATTCTACAAACCTGAATATAATATATATGTTTCATATTTGTAGAAGTAAATAAAGTCATTTACAATAATTGTAAATACAACAATTGTATGTATCTTTGTTTAGATGTTTGCCGTATAAGAATACTGAGGGGCCAAAACCCCCCGAACTGATAAAACCTAATAATATGAAAACGACATTGCATAGAGCAGAAACACGGGGACACGCTAACCATGGATGGTTGGACTCACATCATACATTCAGCTTTGCCGGATATTACGATCCGGCGCGTGTTCATTTTGGACTACTAAGGGTACTTAATGATGACATTGTAAAAGGTGGTAACGGCTTTGGTCAGCACCCTCATGATAACATGGAGATCATTTCCATTCCTCTTAAGGGCGCCCTGGAACACGGTGACAATACGGGAGGTCACGGGATAATAAGTTCAGGAGAAGTGCAGATCATGAGCGCCGGGTCAGGCATATCACATAGCGAAAGGAATGCCTCGAAGGATGAAGACGTAAACTTTTTGCAGATATGGGTCTTCCCAAAAGAGCGTAACATCACACCGCGCTACGATCAGAAACTCTTTGCGAAAGAGGACCGCGAGAACAAATTTCAGTCCGTGATAACTCCCGAAAAAAATGGCAACGCATTATGGATCAACCAGGACGCGTGGTTTTCACTGGGAAGTTTGTCAAAAGGATTCAATGGAGAGTATAAAGTGCAGAAAACAAGCAACGGAGTTTATGTATTTGTCATTGACGGAGAGGTAACCGTTAACGGCCAGAAGCTTAACAAGCGGGATGGCTTTGGTGTTTGGGAGACGGATAAAATAGCAGTTACGGCAGATACCAATGCGGAAGTTTTGTTGATCGATGTACCGATGAATTAATATAGAATGTAAATGCACTTTGGGAGAAGTGCCAGATAATAAAATGAAAAACAGGACAGTATCACAATTGTTGTACGCGCAAATGGTTGACATGGGTGGAATTCCGGTACGTCAACCGTTTCCTACACTACGGGTGGATCGAATCGATCCGTTCCTGTTACTCCATCATGCGGACTTAAAGGCCCCTAAAAATACAAGCCCGGACCATGCGGGAGTTGGCCCACACCCTCACCGTGGATTTTCGCCGGTAACATTTATATTCAAGGGCGGTGTTCATCACCGTGACAGCCGTGGTAACGACAGCGTGATCTATGCTGGTGGAGCACAATGGATGAATGCAGGGATGGGAATTATTCACAGCGAACGTCCTCCGCACGATATTCACGAGATCGGTGGACGCCAGGAGATTATACAGCTATGGATCAATACACCAGCTGCACACAAAATGGATCAACCAGCGTATTATCCGCTCGCGGCAGCCGAAACCCCTTCTTTCCAAACAGAAGATGGAAAGGTTTTGATGAAAGTTTTTGCGGGAACGCTGCTAGGAATAAAGGGCCCCATTCCATCTTACACCGATGTGAACGCAGCGACGTTATACTTTAACAAAGAAGGTAAGATTTCCATACCTCTTCCGACAACTCATAATGCATTCATCTATCTGTTAGACGGCAGACTTAAAGTTGACGGTTTTGGGTTGGTGGACAGCCTGAATACTGTTTTGCTAAACAAAGATGGCGACGGTATTTCGATCGAAGCGGTCGAAGATACGCGTGTGTTACTGGTGTCAGGTGAACCGTTGAATGAAAAAGTCGTCTCTCATGGACCGTTCGTAATGAACAGCGAGACTGAGATATTGGAAGCAATGAGGGATTACCAAATGGGAAAGATGGGAATGCTGATTGAGGAGTAGGTGTAGGTGTATTGATGACTCACAAGGATAACCGGGAAGACTTGTAATTTCCGGTTATCTTCAAAAAACATTTAACGAAAGTGGTAACTTGGCTCTCGAAGGGTCCGGCAAAAAAATGCAAAAGTCAAACCAATTTGAACATCCCATACTGGATTTAATCAAGAATCGAAAGAGTACTCGCTCGTTCTCGCCACGCCTTATTGAGCCTGAGCGGATAAGTTCACTTTTCGAAGCGACACGATGGGCGCCTTCAAGTACAAACGAGCAGCCATGGGTGTTTATCTATGCTACGCGTGATCAGGATGAGCTTTGGAACAAACTTTTCGGTTGCTTGAATGAAGGCAATAAGATATGGGCTAAAGATGCTCCCTTATTAATACTGAGTCTCGCCCGCAAAAATTTTACTCAATTTAGTGGTGTCAACTCATACGCCATGTACGACCTCGGTGGCGCCAATTCCTTCTTGTCACTCCAGGCAGTTGAGTTAGGCTTGCAGGTCCGGCAGATGGCAGGTTTTCATCATGAGCGGACCGTAAAACAATTGAATATTCCGGAACACTTTGAGGTGGGAGTCTTTATTGCAGTTGGGTATCCGGGTGATCCCCAATCACTACCTGAGAACCTGAAGCTGCGCGAACTTGCCCCAAGAGAAAGGATCCGCCAGCAGGAATTCGTTATGAACCGGACTTTTTAGTTTTCCCAGGTCCCAAAGAACTGGCTCTATAACTATTCGGCTATGGGCAGAGTGAAAGAGACTGTTGTTTCTTTGCCAGGGATGCTGTCAATAGTAAGTGTTCCACCGTGACGTGTGATGAATTCCTTGCACAGGATGAGTCCAAGGCCCGTACCTTTTTCTTCCTGTGTTCCAATTTTGGTGAAATATTCTTGGGAGGCCATGATCATTCCGATCTCAACTTTCGTCATCCCAATCCCAAAATCTTTCACTCGAACGGTACAAAGTCGGTTCTCCACAGAAGCAGATACCAACACATTTCCGTCTGCTTTAGAGAATTTAATTGCATTATGAATTAAATTTCTCAGAATAAGCTGAAGTTGGTTTGGATCGGCGATTACACGAATGGGATCTTTCGTGATGTTTTCAACCTTCACGTTTTTTCTTTTTGCCACTTCATCCATTAGTCGGCATGTTTCGTCGAGAGCACTTTTTATTTCTACGGTTTCATGCTCCGTCCTTAATCCGTCCATTTGACTTAATGACCAATTTAAAAGGTTTTCCAAAGTGCGCTGAGTAACGTCTAAGTTGGACTTTAGTTTTTCAGAGACCGTCAGGAATTCCTGAGGAGCCAGGACTCTGCTTGTAAGCAATTCAAGCAACGATTGCAGATTGGCAATTGGGCCGCGCAAGTCGTGACTAATAACAGAAAAGAGTTTGGACTTAAGATAGTTAAGCTGTTGAAGGCTTTCTGCCTGAACCTCCATTTCTTCTTTCTGTTGTTCGATAGCCTTGTTTTTGATTTCAAG
>DASVBA010000088.1:0-13953 GCA_036376095.1 Chryseolinea sp. | reverse complement strand
GTTGAAATTATAAATCAGCAGCTTCAGCAAAAGAAAGCTGAACTCGACGACTTCATATACAGAACAGCTCATGACCTTCGGGGTCCTCTCGCAACGATAAAAGGCCTTATCAATCTCCTTAAAATGAAAGAGAATGCAGGTGAGTTGGATAGACTCCTGCCGATGATCGATGCCCATGCAAACAAACTTGATGAACGATTATTTCAGCTTGTGTACCTGGCGAAAGCCGACCTTGAAGTGAGCGTTCCTTCAGAAGCGGTGGACTTCAATATTCTTGAGACCACACTTCGCCGAATAATTGAACAAAACGCGTTCGTCGATTTTCTTGAATTCCATTATAGTGCGCCGTCCGGAAGGTTGAATGGAGTCAATGAGGTGCTATTGTCGTCACTGCTAAGCAACCTGTTATTTCATATTCTGAGCCAGCCTATGAGCTCATTAGACAGCATAGTGTTCTTCAGAATTAACCGGGAAGATAATATACTGAAGATCACCGTGGGTGCACAGGGGTTCGCGACGAGTGACCTGCTGTCGAAAACTATTCGCAACGACGAGTTCCTTTACACGGATATGGTCAACTACCCGCAGTTCATTAACTTTTATGCCGTTCAAAAGATTGCCTGGAAGCTAAAGGCACGTGTTCGTGTCAATTTCATTTCTTCAGAAAGGCAGCGATTTTCCATCCTTGTGCCCATCCAGTAATTATACTTCCTCGCAGGAGCCAACGAATTCCTTCTCCCACAGACAATTATTGGAATAGGTCAAGCTTTTGGTTTAACGACGAATCAGCGCATACGCTTGCGGACGCCACATACTCGAATTTCCGCCCCATCTAATCATTGGCGATTCCGGAGCCGGTTCAGTTGAATCAATTTTGACATGTTAATTAAGAATCAAGATGATCAAGCTCATAGTGGCAATATTACTTGGGGCAGGGATGACGAAAGTCAACGCTCAGATTGAAAAACCCGAGATCGTAACTGACCGCCCCGATCAAACGGAAGCCCCGTTTCTGGTACCAAGAGGTGGCCTTCAAGTTGAAACCGGATTTGTATTCGAGAAAGACCGGGAGGAAGACGTCGATGTTACCAATTTTGCATACAACACAACACTTATTAAATACGGTGTAAACGAGTTCTTTGAACTTCGCCTTATTACGGAGTACCTGGGCGAAAATGCAAAAGTTGCTGAAAATCCAACGTCGAAGATTCAAGGATTTAGTCCGTTTGCGTTAGGTGTGAAGATTAAGGTCGCCGATGAAAAGGGGTTCTGGCCTCAGGCAGCTTTTATTGGTCACATTAACCTAAGATCCGGTTCCGAAGAATTTATACCAAACTACACGGCAGCCGATTTCAGATTTACATTCGCGCATACGTTGAGTGAAAAATTAGCACTGAGTTATAACCTTGGCGCCGCGTGGGATGGAGAAACTCCGGAAGCGGCATTCTTGTATACGCTGTCCCTTGGATATGTTATCAACCCCAAAATGGGCGTGTTTGTAGAGAGCTATAGTTTTTTCCCTGAAGAAAGCAAGGCGGATCATCGCATCGATGCCGGCTTCACCTATAAGTTCTCTCCTGTAATTCAATGGGATATTTCCGGAGGTGTGGGAGTAAGCAGAAATGCACCTGACTCTTTCTTAAGTACAGGTTTATCCTTCAGACTTTTTAAATAATGATTGTTGTTCAGGTATACAATAAACAATAACCCCATGAAGAAGACGATTTTAGTTGTTGATGACTTTGCCAGTATTAGGGATTTCGTGTGTGAGACGCTGCAAAGGAAAGGTTATGATACGCTTGGTGCAGCAAATGGCAATCAGGCCTACGAATTATTATCGGACAAACCCGACGTCAATCTTGTCCTTACCGACTACAACATGCCGGATTGTACAGGTTTTGAATTATTAAAAAAGATCAAATCGAATCCGGAGATATCCAAAGTGCCTGTAGTTTTTCTGACGACGGAAAGCAATCCCGATAAAATGCGCGCTGCTAAAGAGGCGGGACTTAGCGCATGGATAAAGAAACCTTATAGAGCAGAAACATTTTTCGCTCAGATCGAGAACGCGATCGCTAATGGATAATAATCAGAAACGGTTCGTAGAGGATGCTCTCGATTTGTTGAACGAGCTTGACGAAGGTTTGCTTCAACTCGAGGCTAACCCTCAGGCAACGGCACCCCTCGAGCAGGTGTTCCGCACCATGCATACCATAAAAGGAGGAGCCAACATGTTTGGTTTCGAAAATATTGGTGAGCTTGCCCATCATCTCGAAACGTTATATGATCTTGTACGCCAGGGAAAAATACAGGTCAGCGACGGGCTGATAAGCATCACCTTGCATGCGTTCGACAAAGTACGTGACCTGCTGAAGGAAAAGGATGCGGCAAGAATAGCGAATGCAGAAGAATTAAAAGACCATCTCAAGATTACAATTGAATTCCTGAAGTCGGCCGAGACGGAGTCGATGAAGGTAGCGCAGGCTTCCATTCAACCCATTTCGAAAAAGGACCAACTCGCTACCTTCTTTATCAGGATATCTCCAACCGTGAATATGACCACCGATGGTAACCATCCATTGGTGTTCATTATTCAGGATCTTGAAGCTTTAGGAACAGCGAAAACTTACTGTTACAAGAAAACTGATGGGAACATAGCGCACTGGGACGTTTTTCTTTCTACAACGACAGCGCTGGCTGAAGTCGAAACTTATTTCCTTTTCGTCGAAAATGAATGTCAGGTCACCTATACGAAGTTACTGGCTTGCGATCTTTTCGGCTCAGAGGAATTCAAGCAACTTATTGAACAGTTCGGTGAAACTCCGGCGAATCCTGAGGCGCTCATCGCGTTTGCTGAAAGGATCGCTTCAAAGTTTGCCGGTCAGGATGACACAGACAACGATGCTCCGGCTGTTGTATCGAGAAAAAAATCATTTAACGATACTTACATTAAAGTCAGTAAACGAAAGATCGATGATCTTTTGAACCGGATCAGTGAACTTATCATCCTTCAAGCACAACTTGTAAATGTTGCATCCGGTATTAATTCCGCGGAGATAACAGAAGTTACCGAACAGTTGGAGCTGGTTACCAATAGTCTTCGCGATACTTCGTTGGAAATAGGCCTGGTACCTATTGAAACTCTTGTTACAAAATTCACACGACTCGTACGCGACCTGTCAAAATCTCTCGAGAAGAAAGTGAACTTCCTTTCAGAGGGCGCCGAAACCGAGATGGATAAAGATGTTATCGAACTGATGACGGAACCGATGATACACATCATTCGGAATTGTATCGACCACGGTATTGAACATCCTGACGAACGCAGACGGGCCGGAAAAACCGAACATGGTACGGTGAAGTTGAAAGCGTTCAACACTGCATCTTATGTAAACATTGTCATAAGCGATGACGGAAAAGGAATTGATAAGGATAGGGTCTTAACGAAAGCTGTTGAAAAAGGACTCGTTGCTTCTGACACCGTCCTTACCGAAGAGGAAATTCTCAATCTGATCTTTCATCCCGGACTATCCACCGCATCCGCTGTATCTGATGTATCTGGCCGTGGTGTAGGTATGGATGTCGTTAAACAGAAGATAAATGACCTGCGCGGCTATGTAACCATAAAGAGCATTGAAGGAAAAGGCACGTCGATACACATAAAGCTGCCGTTGTCACGATCGATCATTGAAGGCCTACTGGTAAAAGTTGAAGAGACGCGCTACGTAGTTCCTTTGAATGTAATTGATCGCATTGACCGGATCGCTTACGACCAATTGGACCGTGGAGATCATGTTAATAAGATGGTCGTAATAAACGAAGAGACCCTCTCTGTTTTTTCTCTTCGGCAGAAGTTTCACGGCGAGAGTGCTGCTCCAAAAACGACTGATATCATTTCCGTTTCCGTAAACGGGATCCGGAAAGGCATTGCAGTCGACCGCATTGAAGGAAAGATGCAAACTGTTATGAAACCGCTGGGCGATGCCTATCAACAACAGGATTTTATTGCTGGCAGCACGATCCTTGGCGATGGAAGTCTCGCATTGGTGCTGGACCCTTCACGTTTATTTCAATTATCTGACAACTAATTCACGATCTCAGCATGAAGAACAATTCAAATGCATATTTAACTTTTGCCCTCGGCCAGGAAAAGTTCGCCATCCGTGTAGATCATGTACAGGAAGTTGTGGAATTCGGCCAGGTTACAAAAGTCCCTAATGCCCCCGCATACATGATGGGCATCATAAATCTCCGGGGGCGCGTGTTACCGTTATTAGACACAAAGCTTAAGCTTGGACTATCGGCAACAGCGATAACGCAGAAGTGCCGCATAATGATATTGGATATCCAAACCGCCGAAGATAAGAACTATCAGATCGGCGCAATGGTCGATTTCGCCCGCGAAGTCATTGAGATCGATGATGCCGAAATTCAGGAAGCACCTGAATTTGAGAATCTAAAAACCACTGCTCCCATAACGGGGATCGTGAACAACCACGGCGACATTACAATGATAATGGACATTACAAGAGTTTTCTCAATGAATGACCTGGCAAATCTTAAAATCACACTAAACTAAAAACTGCCCCAGAATATGTTAACGAACTTGACAATCCGGAAAAAACTGATCATGGCGTTCTCGGTATTGATTACCCTGATGCTTGTGATCTTCGCAATTGCCTTCTTCCGCTTTCGCGAAATGAACAACAGAATCAATGAGATAACCGATGTTACCTCGCATAAAGTTTTGTTGATCGGACAGATCAAACACGACATCACAGCCATCTCTCGCGATCAAAAGAACATGATCGCTACTGTCGATGATGAAAAAATGATTTCTATTGGAAGAACAATCGACAAGGAGATAAAGTCAATCAATGAAAATGTCGCCAAGCTCGAAGGCCTTAGTGACGGAGAAACGCTCAACCTCGTGAAATCTTTAAAGGATATTCTTGAAGAATATTTCAATGTACAGCAGAACGTACAACGTATTGCAACACAAAACACGGAGATAAAGGCCGAAGAGATCGCAGACAATGAGTCAAGGACCGCGTTCCAGAAAGCGATGGAAACCCTCAATCAGATCGGGGGCGAAATTTCCTCAAAGGAAATTGTCAAGTCGGTACTGGAACTGAAGCAAGCCGTTTCTGAAATCAACTCGATCGAGCGGGATCTTATTATTGCTAAAACAGATGACGATCTAAACAAACATCTTGGACAGGCCTCAGACGCAGAAAAGATTATCGAGGAGAAAACGGCGGAACTAAGCCGCAAGCTGACGGGTGAGGCTAAGTCGTTATTTGAGAAATTTCAGATGCAATACTCAGGTTACTATACATTCCATCTGCAGGTTCGCGAGTTGGCAATGGCAAACTCCGGTGGAAAGGCTGAAGAAATATCCGTAAGCCAGGGTGAGGCTATCGACGATCAGGCAGATGAAGTCATTGGAAAAATATACGATATCATCAACGCACAGCTTGAGAAGGATCAGGTAGACACAGATGAAATGTACGAAAGCGTTGTGCGCACAATGATCATCGTGATCGTACTTGCTATCGTACTTGGCGTTTTGGTTGCTACATGGCTTCTTAAGGATGTGATGTCGTCATTGGGAATTGCGACCGGCGCGATCAAGCGTGTTGCTGCAGGAGATTTTTCTGCGGACGTTCGGACAGACAAACAGGATGAGATTGGCGTAATGCTGCGGGAGCTTCAATTTATGATCGAAAAGCTGCGCAGTAGTGTGGACGTTGCAAAGCTTGTCTCGAAGGGTGACCTCACAATGGATTTCAGTTCAATGAAAAACAAAGGAGGAGATCTTGACCAGGCGTTGGAAGAAATGGTTAACAACCTCAGAAATATCGCTGCTACGATCTACAATGGTGCTGAGAATGTGTCAGCCGCATCACAACAGGTGGCATCGGCGTCCCAGCAGATGTCACAAGGTGCTCAGGAACAAGCGAGTGCCTCGGAGGAAGTTTCTTCATCTATGGAACAAATGGTGGCGAACATCCAGCAAAACACTGATAATTCGCGTGAGACGGAAAAGATAGCCAACAAAGCAGCTAAAGATATACAAGTAAGCAGCAACTCAGTGTCGGATACGGTTGAAGCGATCAAGACCATTGCACAACGTATCGCCATAATTGAAGAGATCGCTTCGAAGACAGATCTCCTTGCCTTGAATGCAGCGGTAGAAGCGGCTCGAGCCGGTGAACACGGAAAAGGATTTGCTGTAGTTGCCGCCGAAGTACGCAAACTGGCTGAGAGAAGCCAGAAAGCTGCGGCTGAGATCACCGAGATTTCCGCGAAGACTGTCAAGTCCGCAGAAGAATCAAAACAACTTCTCCTTAACACTCTGCCTGATATCAATAAGACAGCCGAGCTCGTTCAGGAGATAGCTGCGGCAAGTATAGAACAGAACACAGGTGCTGATCAGGTAAACGGTGCAATTCAACAATTGTCTCAGGTTACTCAGGGGAACGCTTCGGCTGCTGAACAAATGTCATCGAATGCCGAGGAGTTGAACAGTCAGGCGGACGAGTTAAAAGCTGCTGTAAGCTACTTCAGACTTGAAAACCGTTCGAAAGTTGTTAAGAGGGCGGCTCGTCCTGCGGTCATTAAGCGTGCTGCTACCAAGCCCCGGGAACTCGGGCTCGAAGTTCACGAGAACGGAAACGGTCACGCTAATGGTTTTGACTTGAAACTATCGGAAGGTCCTTCGGATAATGACTTTACAGACTTCTGAGTCAACAAGAAAGAATTGAATAACAGGTAGCGCTTAAATAAACAAAGACAATAAACTTCCTTGATTCGTCAACATAAAGGAGTCGAGGGGTTAAGTGTTCCGCGGGCACAAATCCATTGGAAGCCGTGCCTGCGGGCACTTTTTTACAAATCAATAATAGATGCGGGAAATACTTGAGTATTGATTGTTGATTGTTGAACTCCGGATGGAAGCACTCTTAACGGATAACAAATAACTAATAACGGAATACAAATAAATGAGTTCGCTTCTTATGGACACCCCTCACATAAGTAGTTTTTTGAAAATGGATGATGAAAGCTTCCAACGTCTGAGCACGTACGTAACAGGCGAATACGGCATTAAGCTTCCATTGGCCAAAAAGTCTATGCTCGAGAGCCGATTGAACAAAAAAGTGAAAGCTCTAGGACTGAACACGTACAAAGAATTCCTCGATTTCATCTTCAGCGATGAAGGAAAGCATGGTGAACTGTATAACGTGATCGACCTGATCACCACGAATAAGACGGACTTTTTTCGCGAGGCCGCTCATTTTCATTTCCTGGTGAACGAACACCTGCCGCAACTAAAGACGGAAAACGCGTCGAACAATATAAAGATATGGTCAGCAGGTTGCTCAACCGGTGAAGAGCCCTATACCATGATGATGGTGATGGAGGGATTTCGCAAGAAATCTCCCAATACAACGTATAGCATACTCGCAAGTGATATTTCCATGCGTGTAATTCAAACCGCATACCAGGGCATATATGATATAGAAAAAATCGACCCTGTGCCGATTGAATTGAAGCGTACGTATTTTTTGCGCAGCAAGTCTCATCCGAGGCTAGTGCGCGTTAGACCGGAGTTCAGAAAGAAACTTCTGTTCAAACGCATCAATTTCATGGACAACAACTTTGGACTTAATAAAGCCGACTTTGATATTATCTTTTGTCGTAATGTCTTGATTTACTTCGACAAACCGACACAGGAAAAAGTGTTATTGAAATTCTGCAGTCACCTCAAACCCGGGGGATTATTATTCCTTGGTCACAGTGAATCTATAATCGGGATGACACTACCGCTGAGACAAATAAAACCAACCGTTTATCGATACGAAGGATGATCGACCTGCGAAAGCATATCATATTTCCTGGCCAGTTTGTCATTACTTCAGTGCCGACGTTGATCTCGACAGTATTGGGGTCCTGCGTTTCAGTCTGTTTATGGGATAGAGAAACAAAGATCGCCGGTATGAATCATTATCTTCTTCCCGGAACCTCCGAAGACGAAGCGGGCAACTCCAATCGCGGGCTGACCTCGATCCGCATGCTGATACGCTCAATGAATAACCGGCGTATAAAACTGGGCAACCTGGAAGCTAAAGTTTTCGGCGGATGCAATTCGCTTTATCGCGACAACGATCTTTATAAAGTTGGCGAACGTAACGTATCCATAGCTCTTGAAGTGCTGAAAGACTATAACATTCATGTCTCCGCCCAGCATGTCGGCGGGCAGTATGGCCGTAAGATCGTTTTTAATACATCTACCGGAAAAGTAAGGATGCGCTTGCTGGTGAACACTCAGGACGTAAATGAAAAAATCAATAAAGGTTTTGGTTATTGACGACTCGGCACTTGTCCGGCAGACGTTATCAGACATTATCAATTCCGACGACCAGCTGGAAGTGATAGGCGTGGCAGCCGATCCGCTTTTTGCTGCGCAAAAAATCAAGTCGCATATCCCTGATGTCATAACACTGGATGTTGAAATGCCGAGGATGGACGGTTTGACATTTTTGAAAACGCTCATGGCCCAATATCCCATTCCGGTGGTGATCATTTCAAGCCTTACCCAACACGGAAGTAATCTTGCTTTGCGTGCGCTGGATCTTGGCGCAGTAGAGGTCGTTGCCAAGTCAGAGATCAGAAATACAAAGGAACACCTTGAAGATTCAAAGATCAGGATTACCGACGCCATCAAGGCAGCATACATGGTCCCGGTAAAACGGAGAGGTCTGAATAAAGCCGATGCTGAATGTCCAAAAGTCACTAAGCCAGAGACATCCCACGATTCTGTCATCTACAAAACCACGGATAAGGTCATCGCTATTGGCGCTTCTACCGGCGGAACAGAAGCCTTGCGATACTTTCTTACGCATACACCCGCGACGTCTCCTGGCATTCTGATTACACAACATATGCCACCAGGCTTTACAAAGTCATTCGCTGATCAGTTGAATACCATTTGCGAAGTAACGGTAAAGGAGGCAACCAACGGAGAGCGTGTGATGCGCGGTCATGCATACATTGCACCGGGAGGCAAGCATATGGCGTTGTATCGAAGTGGAGCAAAATATTTTATAAAGATCCAGGACGGACCATTGGTGAATAGACATAAGCCGTCGGTGGAAGTTCTATTTAACAGCGTTGCAGTCCATGCGGGACAAAATGCCGTAGGTATAATCATGACCGGAATGGGACGTGATGGAGCAGAAGGTTTGCTGACAATGAAGGAGGCAGGTGCGCGCACCATTGCGCAGAATGAAAAATCCTGCGTCGTGTTTGGGATGCCAAAGGAAGCCATAAAACTTGGCGCCGTGGACCATGTGATGGCACTGGAAGAGATGCCACGAAAAGTCCTGGGTTTTTTCTAGATCTGCGACGATCAGCGTGTCTTTCGATCTGCGAGATCAGCGGGAAAACACATTCGCGCGCAAAGCGCTTGGATCAGTCCTAAATTTTGCAGTTCCCTCTGATGTTGGTGTGATTTTTTGAGCATCTTCGTAGCGATGTCATTATTCAAGACCATAACCGAGTATGGTGTGTCTTTTTCCACGAACAAGTCGGAAAGGAGAAACATCGTCCTTACAAACCTTGTCTCCCTCACAGCGGCAGGCGTACCATTGTTTGTGTTGTTGGGAAGGCTATTCTTTTATGATCAATCCTTTGCCGGATCTGCTCGACTCCTGGCCGGCACTTTATTTTTGTTGCTTCCCATTTTTATGAACAGAATGGGGTTTGTTAATGCCAGCCGGGTCGTACTATGCTGGGTCCCTTTTATTTATTTGTTCGGCGGTCAGGTGGTTGGAATAAGGGAAAGCACAAACTACCAGGCTTCCGGATACCTGGTCGTAAGATATTTTTTTCTGGGCTTCGGATGTTTTCCCTTTTTAGTATTTAGCCTGAAGGAACGCAAGCTCATTATTGCAGGACTTCTGGGACCATTCCTGTCTATAGTGTTCTTTGATCCCATTTTGAATTTTTTCAACGTGGGTTATTCGCAGCTTGGTTTTAATGAGGCCTCGTATCCGTTCAATACAATAAGGGTTCTGATCTCATTCTTTGTTATTGGATTCAGCTGTTTCTTTCTAAAGAGACTTATAGAAAGCAGCGAAGCGTTGAATGACAAGCTTCTTTGGGAGCTGGCAGAAAAGAACAAGCAGATCCGTGAACAGGCAGACAATGAAGTCCACCAGCTGAATCAGCAGCTGTATGCCAACTTGCAGGATCTGAGCGAACGGGAGTTTATTCTCAATCAGTCTCAGCGTATTGCAAAAATAGGAAGCTGGGAATACCGGATTGAACGCGGCACTATCTTTTGGTCGGATGAAATGTTCAATATTTTCGGCCTGGACAGAAATTTTGATCTGAAGACAGAAAATCTGTCGCAGATCCTATGGGGAGATGAAAGTACGGTTTTGATAAATGCAAACATAAACCTATTGCGTACAGGGCAACCGTACGACCTTACCCTTCGATCAAGAACGCCACTAGGTTACACCAAGTGGGTACGTATTTACGGGTTCCCCATTAACCAGAACGGAAATGCAATCGGAGTTCGCGGCGTGTGTCACGACATCACTCTCTATAAAGAAGCTGAAGAGCGGCTTCGCACGAGCGAGGAAAAGTTCTCGAAAGCCTTTCACAACAATCCCGACCTTATTACCATCATGCGGGAGGATGATTATGTGCTTGTTGATGCGAACCAAAAAGTTTTTGATGTGCTGGGATATAGAAGGGAAGAGGTTTTGGGCGCAGATACCAGGATGTTTGATCTTTTTGTGTTCCCGTCGGACAGGGAGACATATTACAGTATTTACTTCGATCAGCGCAGTGTAGTATATGAATGCCCCTGGAGAAGAAAAGATGGAAGGGTAGTTCATATTATGATCTCTAGTGTACGCATCCAATTACAGGATAAATATTATATGATGTCGCTTGTGAAGGATGTTACGGATCGCAAGGCTGCAGAAGAAAAATTCCTTAAAGCATTTGACCTAAGCCCTGACCTCATGGTCATCCTGCGGGAGCGCGATTTGGTGTTCGTTGAGACAAACAGGAAGATCACCGAAATATCAGGATTCACGCGGGAAGAAGTGATAGGATATAATTCCGAACAGAAGGAGTTTGCGTTGTGGGTGGATCAAAAAGAAAGAGACGAATTCTTTGCAGCCTATTTCACCAATGGTACGGTCTTTCAGGAAGCAAAGCTTAGACGAAAAAGCGGCGAGGTTTTCTACGCCTCTATCTCTGCGCAACGAATTGTCCTGGCAGACGAACACCATATGATCGTAGTGATCCGCGATATCACTGAAAGAAAACAAGAGCAGGAACAATTGATACTCAGTCAGGCAAACCTGAACGCAACCATAAACAATACCGAGGTCTTGATCTGGTCGGTTGACCGGGATTTCAAATTGATCACCTTCAACAAACCTTTTGCAGCCTACGTAAAGAAACAATACGGAATTGACATTGCGCCGGGATCTACGATCTTTCGTTCCAGCGGTCACCCTGCAGAGGAAGAAATGGTCAGCAAGTGGAGCAAGGTGTATCTTCGTGTATTAGCGGGGGAGATCATTACGATGGAGGAAACCAGGTTTGGAATAGACTTTCAATATTCATTAAGTCCTATCATTGAAGGCAATCACGTCGTTGGTGTAAGTATTTTTGCCGATAACATCTCCGAGCGGAAAGCACACGACCGGGCGTTGGCAGAGGCAAATAAAAAAGTGGCGGAGCTCAAGTTAATGGCGTTGAGATCGGCCATGAGTCCTCATTTTGTTTTTAATGTTCTTAATTCAATCCAGTATTATATCGCAAAGAATGATCGTTTGAACGCAATCAATTACCTGTCTACTTTTTCAAAGCTGATCAGAAGTATCCTTAATCATTCTGTCAACAATAAGATCAAGCTGTCGGATGAGATAGAAATGCTTAAGAATTACGTCCAGCTTGAAATGACGCGGTTTGAAAACAAGTTTAATTTCATTCTGGATGTTGATCCTGAAGTCGACATTGATACAATAGAAATTCCTTCGTTGCTTATTCAACCCTACGTTGAAAACGCTATTCTCCACGGTCTATACAAGAAACAGAATCAGGGCACCCTTCGTATCAGGATCAATGAGACTGAAGGGGCACTGGTCTTTGAGATTGAAGATGACGGAATTGGCCGGGAGGCCGCTATAAAATTGAGAAAAGAAAACTTCCCTACCCACAAATCGATGGGTATAAAGCTCACGGAGGAACGACTACGATTGATAAATGAATATCACCGTGCTGCTTTTGAGATCGAGGACCTTGTAAATGAAAATGGTCCCTGCGGTACGCGAGTACGAATCAGCGTACCGGTATGACCTGAATACGTTCAAATGATCAAGCCGTTTTGTGCTCGACCTTGTCAACCGTTTTAGCAGCTGCGAACCTTAGCACGAAGGGCAGGACAAGTTTTGTCAACCATCCCGCCTTTGCGAGCCTTTTTTGCAGGAGCAGATCAATACCTGCGCTTGATCCGATCTTTAAGAGCGAACTTCCTGTTTGAAGCAGCATTTTGCCTCTGCTATTATTTTCTCCGCTGAAGAATGAAATCACTTTCTGGACGGGCTCGAACTTTTCCTTGATGCGAGCAACCTTGTTGTTTAAGTAATTTTTTTGAGCCAGCAGGTTGGCCTCAAGGTGCGTTCGATGCGCAACCAGATCCTCATAATTTTTAATCTTGTTCATAGATGTTCTTAATTATCATGTTTCGAAAGTTGGGTATGAGAAATGATTTGGCGGTTGCAAGCACGATTATCAGGACAAGGGTATAAAAACCCCCGACTATAAAGAACCCAGCTTTCATATTGTTCATAACATCGCCAATCCACCACGCCGCACCGAACCCGATGAACAATAGAACAAATACGACGATAAGGAGCGAGATTATACCCACTATGCTAATAGAGGCTCCCATCGACGTATGTTCCACAATTTTTACCGTGATCAAGTCGCGATAAGTTTCAATAAGATCGCCGGCCGCGTCAACCAGACTATCCTGTCTTTCAGCATCAGCTTCCATAACTACATTCTTTCGTTGTGTGCATTAGTCGCTTCGAGCTGAGGTTCAGCTCCGTTCTTTTTTTCCTCCGCAACATTTTTAGCGGTACCTAACAGCGCTATTATCTCTGACAGCCAGGTGCGCGCTCCGTCCGATATTTTCTTCTGGAGTTCTTCTCCTTTTTCAGGTGCGATCAGCATTCCAATGGCAACACCAGCTGCTGCAGCGGCCGCCATTCCTAAAATCACTTTTGTAGTTTTCATATTCGTAATGGTTTAATGTGAGTTGTTATACTTTTACTGTTTTCGGTTTTCCTTTTACTTTAGAAATTGCAAGTCTTGCTTTTTTCGTCATTTGATATTCTTTCGGTGCAACGTCACCCAAAAGTTCACCCCAGGGATTCAGCTCTGGCACTTTGTCAAAAATTACTTTGAGCACAGCAAGCGTCGGTATTGCTAGAAACATTCCGGGAATGCCACATAACAGGCCACCAATCAAAACACCGACGATCGTAACCAGCGCATTGATTCTGACTTTGTTGCCTACGATCAATGGCATAAGAAAATGGTTATCGATGATCTGCACCGCTGCCAGGATGACTCCCACCCAAAGAAACGACTTTGGGTCTTCTGAACTTACGAGTGTGATTAGCATACAGAACAAGTTCGCTACAAGCATTCCTACGTAGGGAATCAGGTTAAGCAAAGCGGCCAATAGAGCAAGGAAGATTGGATACTTTATCCCAAGAAAAAGAAAACCGATGGTGTTCAACGTGAAGACGATCGCTGTCTCGATCATTAGGCCTGTAACATATTGTTGTGCGATAGTGCTTGACTCCACCAACACCTCCTTCACCTTATCTTCGGAACCATTCTTAAATACACCAA
>DASVBA010000017.1:0-3767 GCA_036376095.1 Chryseolinea sp. | reverse complement strand
AAGACCTTGCAGATTAAAAAAGCCCAGCGCTTTTTGATCGGGGACGATCAGTGCAATGAGAATGGTAAACACAGGTAGTCGTGCCGAGCAACTCATCAGTGGCGTCACCAAAATGGTGATTGTTCGTTCCTTCCAATTATCGATGGTACGTGTGGCCATAATTGCGGGAATAGCACAGGCGACCCCTGACATTAATGGCACTACACTCTTTCCGTTTAACCCGAACTTTCGCATGATCTTATCCATTAAGAAGACAACGCGTGCCATGTAACCTGATTCTTCAAGAATGGAAATGAACGCAAAAAGAATTGCGATCTGCGGAATAAATATCATAATGCCTCCGATCCCAGGAATAATTCCCTCCGCGATAAGGCTGCTCAAAACACCTTCAGGAAGTACAGATTCCAGGAAACTACTGATCGACGCAAATGTGCCGTCGATGATATCCATAGGTACCGTGGCCCAGGCAAAGATCGATTGGAACATCAGGAACAATAAAGCAAAGAAGATAACGTATCCCCATACTTTGTGGAGAAGGATCTTATCCAACAGCGTGGAATTTTTCTTCCACGAATTGTCAGATGACTTTAGGGTGACCTCATTCAACAGATCCTGTATATAGCTATACCGTTGAATTGTTTCTGCTCCCTGGAATTTTCCCGGAAAAAACTGATGCTGATTCCGGATGACGGTCACTTCATCCTGTTTGTCTTTACTTAAAAATTTCAGCGAGCGGGGCTGCTCAAGAAATTGATACGCCTCGTAATCATTATCGACTCCAAGCTTGTCGCGAAGTTCTTTAACGGGTACTTCAGCCTCTTTCCACACGTTGAAGATCCGGACCTGACTGTCAAGATGTTTCGGTTTGACGATCTCGTTTTTCAGCTCCTCCATGCCAACGCCATTCCTGGCATTTATTGGAACGACCGGGACGCCAAGTTTTTTGGAAAGTGTGTTAAAATCATAACTAATTCCTGCCCTTGCGGCGAGGTCCATCATATTCAACGCAAGGATGGTGGGCAGACCCAAGTCGATGATCTGAGTGAGCAGTAAAAAACCTCGCTTGAGATTCGTTCCATCTACGATTACGATAACCTTGTCGGGAGAAGAGGGCGAATGATGATCTAGTAAAACCTCAGCAACGATCTGCTCGTCCAGACTTCGCGGATAAATGCTATAGATACCCGGCAAATCTATTATTTCAACGACGCTTCCATCGGGCATTGGGCTCATGCCGGTCTTTTTTTCGACGGTGACGCCCGGAAAATTTCCAATTTTTTGGTTGAGGCCAGTCAGGTGATTGAACAAGGAGGATTTTCCGGAGTTCGGATTTCCTACTAAGGCAATTTTAGTACGCCGAGGTGTTGGTGTCATCAATTGAGGATTCTAATCGCCGAGGCTTCCTCAACCCGAAGAGACAGTTCATAACCTGAAACGCTGACGCATACAGGGTCCCCGAACGGGGCTGTAAAATTGAAGCGAATAGCCGAGCCCGGCAGACATCCCATTTCCATCAGCTTTACGGAAAGGTGATCGTCGGTAAAGCCGGCAACAATGCCAATCTCCCCCGGCTTCATGTCGGCTACGTTCTTATTCCCTCCAGCCATTTATTTAGATTAATTTTAAACAAGGCAAATATATAGGCAGGACGTATGCCAAGCAATGATTTAAATCAGTTTCGAACTGAACCTCAAGGGCATGCGTTTTTTATGGGAAATGAATAAACCTGGCAAAAAGAAACTGAAAAAAGAGCTCGAGAAAGCTGTAAAAAAGGCAAAAGAGCAAGACCCTCCGGCGCCTGAAGAGGACAAAGCATTTGATTTCGGAGGCCTCCCGAATCGTGACCTTAAGAAGAACCTGGGGTGCGGCTAGTGACTAAATGCCTCCGGAGACGAAAATCCTTTTTACCCGCTCGCTGGTGCTCGTCAAGATTTCGTATGGTATGGTGTTGATCTTCGACGCGATTTCCTGGATCGGAAAATCTTTTCCGAAAAGTATAACTTCATCGCCCTCAGTCACTTCATCGACGTCTGTCACGTCGATCATGGTCATATCCATACACACATTGCCCATGACCTTAGCTCTCGTGCCGCGGATCAGAACCTCGCCCACCCCCCTGCTGAACGCGCGGCTGAAACCGTCGGCATAGCCGATTGCAATGGTTGCAATGGCAGAATCTCTCCCGACCTGGCCCCTTCGACCGTACCCAATACTTTCGCCTTTCTTGATATGTTTAACCTGTGACACTACTGTTTTTAATGTCGCTACTGGTTTTAACTGATCAAAGCCCTCGTTCGTAGGGTCCACACCATACAGTCCGATTCCAAGCCGCACCATATCTAGTTGAAGGCCTGGCAATCTTAAGATGCCCGGTGAATTCAGAACATGATACAATGGCTTGTAACCGATGGACCTTGAAATCATTTCAGCCCATGAAGTGAATCTACCAAATTGTTCTCGCGAAAAATCATCGTGGGTCGACTCATCAGCACCCGCGAGATGACTAAAGATCGAGGCGACCGTGATAGCCTGATTTAACTTCAACAGGTCGACGACTTCCGGAATATCCGCTTCCTCGAAACCTAGTCGGTGCATGCCAGTGTCCAGCTTGACGTGGATTTTGCAGGGCCGGCCTTCTAAGAAAACGATCAACGCTTTAAAAATTCTCAAGCTGTAGATCTCAGGCTCGAGGTCATAGGCGATAATAGCATCGAAGCTGTCTTCTGATGGATTCATCACCATGATCGGCAGGCTGATATTATTTCGTCTTAAATCGACTCCTTCGTCTGCATAAGCGACGCCCAAATAACTAACCTTGTGATATTGAAGAATGTTGGCGATCTCTATGCTGCCGCTACCATATCCAAATGCTTTCACCATTACCATTATTTTGGTTGACGGTTTTAAAAGCGACTTAAAGAAGTTGAGATTGTGGATCACCGAATCGAGGTCGATTTCCATCACGGTTCCATGCACCTTTCGTTGGATATGGTGAACAATCTTCTCGAAGGAAAATGTTCTCGCTCCCTTTACAAGTATTGCCTCATTCTCGAGGCTGTTGAAGTCAAATGTTTTCAGGAACTCGTCAGTTGAGGAATAAAAACTCGCCGAAGCAGGAAAGGTCTTTTTGTACCTGCATAAGACGGGTCCTATACCAATAAATAGTTGAACATTTGCCCGGGCGACGAGGGAAGAGATTTGTTGAACGAGTTCCTCTTCATCGAGTCCTGACTCAAGAATGTCGGAGAGTATAACCCTTTTCTTTTTCTTTTGATGTTGATGGCTGAGAAACTGAAGTGCGATCTCCAGCCCACCCAGGTCGTTATTGTAGGTGTCATCAATAATCTGACATTGATTGATCCCTTCCTTCAGTTCCATACGCATCGGAATTGAACGCAACTCACGTACCCGCTCCTGGATTTCTGAAAAGGAATACTTAAGGCTTAACATCAGCGCCACACAATGAAGGCAATTTTCCTGCGACGCTTTGTCGGCAGAATACAGCTGAAGCGTAAACCACTCATGATTGTATCGGAGTTCACATTGGGTGCCTGTCATTTTCACAAGCAAATCAGGGCTTCCATTAGTTCCCCATGAAAAGCTCTTGATACCCGAGTTAGCGATGATTGACCGAAGCCGATCATGGTCAGTACAATAGATCAAATAAGAGACGCGCTCAAAAAGTTTTAACTTCTCCAGAATTTTGGCTTCAAGATTTGTAAAACCTTCATTGTGCGCCGAACCTATGTTTGTAAAAATTCCAATGG
>DASVBA010000084.1:0-4899 GCA_036376095.1 Chryseolinea sp. | reverse complement strand
CAATCCTATCATTGTCAATGGAATTTTATACGGAATGACCGCTACCGTGCAACCCTTTGCTTTGGAAGCATCAACAGGTAAAGAGTTGTGGCGAGTCCGTGATACAACGGCCGGTACATGGTACGGGACAAGTCGTGGCGTAACCTATTGGGAGGATAAAGACGATAAACGAATACTCTACACTAAAGAATCCTGGCTTTATGCAGTCGATGCATTGACTGGCAAGCCCATCCTTTCATTTGGCGACAGCGGAAGGACGAGTCTTGGCTCAGGCCTTGGCCCCCTTGGCAAAAAGCGATTTGTCATTTCCAACACCCCTGGGGCGGTGTATGAAGATCTGATCATCATGCCGTTGAGGCTTTCAGAAGGAAACGATGCTGCCCCCGGTTACATTCAGGCGTTCAACATTAGAAGCGGTCAGCTTGCATGGGTGTTCAAGACCATACCTCACCCGGGAGAGTTTGGTTATGATAGCTGGCCTGGAGAAGCTTACCAGGATTCAACAATTGGAGCTGCGAATAACTGGGCCGGTATGGCTGTTGATCAAAAACGCGGAGTTGTATTTGTACCTACCGGATCAGCTGCATTTGACTTTTACGGTGCCAACAGACATGGCGACAACCTTTTCGCAAATACGCTTCTTGCATTAGAGGCTAAAACGGGAAAAAGGTTGTGGCACTTTCAAATGGTTCACCACGACATCCTGGATCGCGATGCACCTGCGCCACCCAATCTCTTGACCGTAACGCACGGAGGTAAGCGGATCGATGCCGTGGCTCAGGTGACTAAACAGGGTTATGTATTTCTGTTTAATCGCGAGAATGGTGAACCCCTGTTTCCAATCGAGGAAATTCCGGTTCCTGCCTCAGATGTGCCTGGCGAAAAAGCTGCGCCTACTCAGCCACGCCCGGTCAAACCGTTGCCCTATGCGCGACAATCCTTTGAAGAGACCGACTTAAGTCCATTTGCTGCGAACAAGGATGAGTTGTTGTCAATGTTCAAAAAGAGCCGGAGCGAAGGACCTTACGCGCCACTTTCAAAAAGGGGCACTATCATATTCCCCGGGTTGGACGGCGGGGCGGAATGGGGCGGTGCTGCTGTTGATCCTGACGGCATAATGTACCTGAATAGCAGCGAAATGCCATGGATCATTTCATTGGATACTGCAACAGAGAAAAAGGGAGTTGTGCACCCAGGTGAAAAGTTATACCTCGCAAGTTGCGCGACCTGTCACGGCGCGGAACGAAAGGGAAATCCTGCAAGCGGATACCCGTCACTTGTTAACGCCAAGACTCAGTTTAAACGCGATCAGGTGTTTAACGTGATCGGCGCAGGCAAAGGCATGATGCCAGCATTCAAAACACTTACCGCTGACCAAAAGCACCAAATTGTATCGTTTTTATACGGTGACAAGTTCGAAGCTAAGGAGGATAAGAACGAGGTTGTAAATAGGTCGAAACCAAAGAAGGACAACTACAAAATCTCCGGCTACACCAAGTTTCTTGATAAAGACGGCTATCCGGCCGTAAAGCCTCCATGGGGAACACTTAATGCCATCGACTTAAATACAGGAGAATATTTGTGGAAGAAGACATTTGGTGAGGTTCCGGAGCTTGAAGCGAAAGGAATAACGGGAACAGGATCTGATAGCTATGGCGGCCCCGTTGTAACAGCCTCCGGATTGTTATTCATCGCAGGGACAAAAGATGGCAAGTTCAGGGTTTACGACAAGAAGACAGGAGATCTCCTTTGGGAAACCCTGTTGCCCGCCCCTGCATTTGCTACTCCGAGCACTTATAGCGTTAATGGCAAACAATACATTGTCCTTGCCTGCGGCGGAACAAAACTTGGTGCGCCGAAAGGTGAAAGCTATGTAGCGTTCACCCTACCCTAACGCGCGGGAAAAAAATTATAACCTCCTGACACGTAATGGAGTAGAGAGTTATTGAGACGATTTTTTCGTCGCCTGATGAGTGTTCAGTCGAAACTTATCTCAAACTCTTTTCATCTCATACATGAACAGCAAACATTTCATGTTTATGAAAAATCTATTCTTACTCCTCTGTCTTCTTGGCGTTGTCGGCGCGGCAGCGCAGAATAAAAAACAAGCCATCATCGAGAAAAGAGCTCGTGAACTTCACCGGGTGATGGGCCTGAATGACAAAGAGCAATGGAAAACGTTTATGAAGGAAAATTATTCCAAGGCTATGTTGGAAAGGCAGGTGATATCAAACGTAGAAACTACTGAACAAGAGCACGCCAACCCCACAACTACTGCTGAGACAACGGACAAGCTCGAAGAAAAAACAAAGGTATTTGAGCGCCTGCACCGAAACTTTGGAAGCAGTAAGATCAAGTCCCTGAAAACGTTCGATGAAAGAATTGAAATGATCCTTGAAAGTTCCTCGGGACTCAAAGGAGATTTCAATATCACCTTCGAGAGCCAGGCGCCTTACCTGATTAACAGGATAGCCATTGAAATTAATGATCGTTAACATCAATGAGCCTCTTTAAGATTCCGGAAATTTGCTTCCGAAATCGTTTGAATCTGTCATTTTTCGTTATTACTTTTCCTTAGCTATCTGACGATTTACGATTCACAAGCAAAAAGATGATGGATCCTGATGGGAAACTTTGGCGTTACATCAAGAACTGACGTATGGTGGTTACGTCCCCTGTTAGTCCTGTTGGGACTTTCGTTGTTTATTGTGTACGCTACCTGGGCAGCCTTTCAGGGTGAACATTACGCTACAGGGCCTTACCTCTCTCCTTTTTATTCTCCTGAAATTTTTGGAAGCTCTCCGCATAGCTGGTTCGGTCCGAAGCCAACGTGGTGGCCAATGGTCATTCCGTTTTCGCCGGCGCTGCTGATCCTGTGGGCACCCGGGGGAATGAGGCTAACCTGCTACTACTACAGAGGGGCTTATTACAAATCTTTTTGGGCGGATCCGCCAGCGTGCGGGGTCGGTGAGCCGCGAAAGACGTATCGGGGCGAAAATTCGTTTCCATTGATTTTACAGAATGTCCACCGTTACTTCCTATACCTGGCTTTAGTGTTTGTCGTCATACTTGCGTACGATGCGTGGAAGGCAATGTGGTTCATTGATCCGGCTACCGGGGAAACATCGTTCGGCATCGGTGTAGGCACACTGGTACTTACACTAAACGCTACCCTGTTGGGCGGATATACGTTGGGTTGTCATTCGTTCCGCCACCTGATAGGCGGGATGAAGGATCGATTGTCTGGATCTCCCGTACGGAAAACAGCTTACGCTTGCGCCAGCTGCCTGAACAGAAAGCACATGAACTGGGCCTGGTTTAGCTTGTTCGGAGTGATGTTCGCTGATCTCTACGTTAGACTTGTTTCAATGGGAATATGGACTGACTGGAGAATCATTTGATGACAAAATACGAAACATATCAACACGATGTCCTTGTGATCGGCTCCGGTGGTGCAGGTCTGCGGGCCGCTGTAGAGGCGTCAACGGCTGGAGTATCCGTTGCAGTGATTTGCAGATCGCTTCTTGGAAAGGCGCACACTGTGATGGCTGAGGGGGGTGTTGCAGCTGCGTTGGCTAACGTTGACGACCGTGATAACTGGAAGGTACACTTCTCTGATACGATGCGCGGAGGACAATACCTTAACAACTGGCGGATGGCCGAGCTGCATGCGAAGGAAGCGCCTGACAGAGTTAGAGAACTTGAGGCGTGGGGAGCAGTGTTCGACAGAACTGAGGATGGAAGGATTTTGCAGCGAAACTTCGGAGGACATAAGTATCCGCGCCTGGCTCACGTTGGCGACCGCACAGGACTTGAAATGATCCGAACACTACAGGATTTTACAATTCACCAGAAAGTCGATGTTTATCAAGAGTATACCGTCGTTGCGCTGTTGAAAGACGGTGACAGGATCGCGGGAGCATTCGGCTATGATCGCGAAAAAGGACTCTTTAAAGTATTTAAGGCAAAGGCAGTGATCATTGCTACGGGTGGCATGGGCCGGATATATAAGATTTCCAGTAATAGCTGGGATTGCACTGGCAGCGGAATATCCTTAGCGTATCATGCTGGAGCCGAGCTTATCGATATGGAGTTTGTGCAGTTCCACCCAACCGGTATGGTATGGCCGCCAAGCGTGCGCGGTCTGCTTATCACGGAGGGCGTACGCGGCGAAGGTGGCGTGTTACGGAATAATCTGGGTCGTAGGTTTATGTTTGATGATGTGCCCGAACTCTATAAAGGTCAAACCTCCACTGATGAAGAAGAGGGGTGGCGATATACACAGGGCGACAAAAATGCGAAGCGACCTCCTGAGCTGTTGACGCGCGATCATGTGGCACGTTGTATCACCCGCGAGATCAAAGAAGGACGCGGCTCTCCGCACGGAGGAGTTTTCCTCGATATAGCATGGATCAAAGAAAAGATCTCGAACGCACCCGAGCACATCAAGCGCAAGCTACCAAGCATGTATCACCAATTTAAAGAGCTTGCTGGTGTCGATATTACAAAGGAACCAATGGAAGTCGGGCCAACGACGCACTACATCATGGGCGGCGTTCGTGTAGACGCAGATAGCCAGATGACCAACATCCCTGGTTTGTTCGCCGCGGGCGAGTGTGCAGCCGGACTTCACGGTGCAAACAGGCTTGGCGGAAATTCACTTTCGGATCTACTCGTCTTCGGTCAACGTGCCGGATCATATGCTGCAGCTTACGCGAAGGAATCGCCTGGCGGAACAGTAAACGATGATCAAATAAATGACATTGTTAAATGGGCATTGGAGCCATTCGAACGTGGAGAAAAAGGTGATCACGAAAACCCGTTTCAGATTCAAACTGACCTCCAGGAGGAAATGCAGAAATTAGTGGGGATAGTGAGAATAGAAAAAGAGCTAACCGA
>DASVBA010000079.1:0-5456 GCA_036376095.1 Chryseolinea sp. | reverse complement strand
TTTGAACAGAGATTTTCTTTCAAGCCGACGCCGTATGTCGACGGTGTGAAACAAATTATTCGGACTGACTATAAAAAATAGCTGGAGCGAAACCGGTAAGATCAAATCGCTATCAGGTTTTTCCGAATGACTTTCATAATTGAACTTTAGTTTATATATTAGTTTAGACCGTTAAATCAGCTTCTGTTCAGGCTGACGATAGCCAGAATATCAGCACAACAGAAAGTCCTAATCCTATCGGCAAGTCAATGAAGCGCCAAACTATATAAGGTGTAGAACAGTCATAGCACAACTTCGATAGTTCTAATAAGATTTTTGCTATAGCAAAAGTGGAGACCAGCTACCACTTAAAAAAACGGCCCTATCGTAGGGAGAAACTCTAACAAATAAAAAAAATGGTAACAGCAATCATCCAACATGAAGTCAAGGACTTCGCGGAATGGAAAAAAGTATTAGATGCAGATCTGCCAAACGTTGAAAAAGCAGGAGCCAAGCTTATTGGTATTTATAGATCGCTTAAAAACCCAAATGATGTAACAATGATTTTTGAGGCCCCCAATGCTGAACTTTATGACAAGTTAATGAGTGACCCCCAAAGGCAGGAAGAGATAAAAAGATCCGGAGTCATTGGTGCTCCAGTTGCAAAATTCTTAACTAAAGTTTAATACAAGGATCCTGAATCAATTTTAACAAAGAAGAACAAATTGTTAATGTTCAGGTGCTTTTGATAATGGTATTTTTACCCGTTAGCCGTAATATCAATTTACGATTAAACACCATTTTGCGGATTTTTAGAGACTATTGGAACACCGTTCCAACCATACAACGGTATGCTTACTCTGCCGATAAAAACCCCTACGCCAAAAAAAGATGCAGCGATTTTATCCAAGCCTATGAACAGGTGAAGTCCGAATCGAAAATATTAATTCAGAATTACGTAGGCTAACGGCACTCCGATCTTTTCCAACTGCTATCAAGAATACATATTTTCGTCCAAACCTTCTCCAGTCGCTTGTTGATGCTGGTAATCATTTTAACTTGGGGCTTATGTTGACCCTTTTTCAACTAGCAGCACACCATAGTGGGAAGGTGGCCATCCGCGAAGGTGATAAGACGTTTACGTATGCGGAGTTACTGCACGAGTCACAACTATTAGCCTCCTTGTTGTTAAATGGAAACACTGACCTAGCTGAGGGCCGCGTGGCTTTCCTGGTTGCGCCGGGCTTTCATTATGTTAAAACGCAATGGGCCATTTGGCAGGCTGGCGGTGTCGCTGTGCCTATATTTTTGCAGGCACCTCTCGCTTCCATTCAATATACACTCGAAGATACAGCTGCAAAGATAATGGTCGCTTCCTCCGAATTTAGCGCTTTGGTGGCTCCTTTGTGCAAGCGACTGGGAGTTCAGATGATCACGGCAGAAGACAAACAATCAAGCAATCTTTCGTTGCCTGATGTCGATGCGTCGCGAAAGGCTATGATACTGTACACCAGCGGAACAACGAGTTTACCGAAAGGAGTGGTGACGACCCATCACAACATCGAAGCTCAGATCAGCACCCTGGTGAAAGCCTGGGCCTGGAGTTCCGACGATCACACGTTATGTGTATTGCCTTTGCATCATGTGCACGGTATCATCAATGTGATCGGTTGTTCAATGTGGGCCGGGGCGTGCTGCGAGTTCATTCCAAATTTTTCTGCGACAGAGGTCTTTAACATTTTTGGCCGAGAGCAAGTAAATGTGTTTATGGCGGTGCCCACCATCTATTTCAAACTGATTACCTGCTGGGAATCGATGAACGCAGAAGAACAAGAGAAAACGAAAGAAATATTATCAGCCTTCCGCTTGATGGTGTGTGGTTCGGCTGCCTTGCCCGTGAGTGTGTTGGAAAAGTGGCAGGCTGTAAGCGGCCATCGGCTGCTGGAGCGTTACGGAATGACGGAAATCGGTATGGCACTTAGCAACCCATACCACGGTGAGCGTAAACCAGGTTATGTTGGAGTGCCTTTGCCGGGGGTTCAGGTGAGATTGTGCGATGATAACAACAACCCCGTCAACGGTGAGCCTGGTGAAATTCAGGTGAAAGGCGACAACGTTTTTAGAGAGTACTGGCAGCGTCCGGCGGAGACAACAGCTTCATTTACCGCCGACGGATGGTTTTGTACGGGTGACGTCGCAGAAGCAGATGCCGACGGGTATTACAAAATACTGGGCAGAAAATCCCAGGACATAATTAAATCCGGGGGCTACAAAGTTTCAGCACTGGAAATTGAAGAAGTGTTACGGCAGCATCCGCTCGTTAAGGACGCAAGCGTAGTCGGGCTGCCGGACGATGAATGGGGCGAAATAATTGCTGCAGCGTTGGTGACCATTGATGTTATCGATGAAGATGAATTATCGATCTGGCTTCGCGAACGCCTTTCGAAGTACAAAGTCCCCAGAAGACTTTTAGTGGTGTCAGATTTTCCCAGAAATGCCATGGGGAAAGTGGTGAAGAATGACTTAAAGAAACTTTTCGCATAAAACATCAAACACATCCGCCTATGACAATTTACGGACTTGGATTACTTGCAGCATGCTTCCTTGCGGGTCAGTTGATTGGGGAAGTGCTGGGCCGGCTGATCGGCATCGATGCGAATGTAGGTGGCGTTGGCTTCGCAATGATCTTGCTGATACTCGCCAACGATAAGCTTCAACGCAAAGACTTAATGCCCGCTGCGACGCAACAAGGTATTTTGTTTTGGAGCGCGTTGTACATCCCTGTAATCGTTGCTATGTCGGCAACACAAAATGTTGTGGGGGCGTTTTCGGGAGGCCTTATGGCCGTAGTAGCCGGTACCATTCCAACAGCCGCCATGTTTTTCCTCATCCCCGTGCTGTCACGCATGCGTCAACCGAAGGAGAAGAAATCATGAGCACATGGCTTGAAACGTTTTTTGTTCAGAATGGGTTGATCGTGGCGTTCCTGACCGTTGCCGTCATTATGTTGGTGGCGTCCTTTATTTCCCGTCATCTTACCAAGAAGAAGATTCCAGATTCGGCTGTGGCGATCGTTTTGGGTTTGATCCTGGCATATGTTGGTGGGAAAATCAGCAGTGGAAACAAAGGTATAGCTGATGTTAGTATATTCTCCGGGTTTGGGTTGATGGGCGGCGCAATGTTCCGTGATTTTGCTGTCGTCTCGACCGCAATGGGTGCCAGCTTTGATGAGATCAGGAAATCAGGTTTGATTGGATTGCTGTCTTTGTTCATAGGAGTGGCGGGTACGTTCGCGGTGGGAGCGGGGTTGGCTGTGGCATTCGGTTACACTGATGCAAAAAGTATCACCACCATTGCTGCCGGTGCTTGTACATTCATCGTTGGTCCAATTACCGGTGCGGCTATTGGTGCGGAATCTCATATCATCGCGATAAGTATTGCGGCCGGAGTTGTTAAATCAATCCTCGTCACCATAGCGACCCCGGCACTGGCACGAAGTATTGGCCTGAACAACTCTCAGGCTGCCATGGCCTATGGTGGCCTGATGGGAACAACAAGTGGAGTAGCGGCGGGCCTGGCTGCGACAGATCCGAAGCTCGTGCCCTATGGTGCCATGACGGCAACCTTCTATACGGGGCTGGGTTGTTTGCTCTGTCCTTCTGTTTTATACTATCTGGTTACGCTGGCGACACGCTGAGTTGTTCTTTGCTGCTCAAATAATCTTGTTCCCATAGTTTGGTGCTAACACGGCATCGGCGTTGAGTAAGGTGGCCTTGGACAATCAAAACATAAGATAGAAATAAATGAAAGAAGACATTCATTTCGGAATTGCGTTGATAATAAACACTGTCCTTGTAGGGCTGATAATCAACTATGTATGGACATCAGATTCGGACAAATCAGTCTTTGTCTTCATTATTTTCTACCCAATGTTGACTTTGCTAAACGCAATTATTTGGATAATGATGAGAATAGGGCGAGATCCGAGATACCCTATTTACAAATGGACGACAGTCGCGTTAATTGTTGCATTTATTCCCATGGTAATACTAGTGGGACTGTATTGACAGGCACTTAAGAGTACACGATTGGCTGCACAACACTCGGCCAGGGATAGGAGTGGAAAGCGACCGTCATTACATGATTAAAAGATGATCACGATGAGCTGTATTGCAGACATTCCCTGGGTGCATCGGGAGCTTGTAGCGGATAGCCCGGCCCGCAGGGGGCCGCAACGCCGTGATTTACGAGATTAAGAGATGATCAGGATGAGATTGGATTTGAAAAACAATCAAGTCAATCCACTAACGCTGCTTTTACCTGGTCCATGCAAGTGCATTGACATTTTCACCAATCTTCTTCCCTTCTTTCTGCGCAACGTCGTTGTCCTGTTGCGTATGAATTCCTCCCAGGAACCGGCTATAGGCACTTTCGTTGGCGGCGTCCCAGAATCCCTTGTAGCTTCGGCAAGGGTAAGTCAGATCCAAAAACCTTGGATCCTCATTCCTCCTGTCTTCATGTGAATGATCGGTGAATGGGAAAGAGTCACCAAAGATGTCGGTAAGTACACTGGCGGCAGCTGCGGAATGAATGGAGTGTCCTGATGGAAATGCCGGAAACGGAGGTTCTGGCCAGTATTGTGTCCACGTGCTGTCAATGTATTTTTTTACATAGGTGGAAGGTCTTTCATTGAAGTAAGAATACTTGATCTTCCAGCAGTGAATAAATGCATCGGCAACGGCCATGCCTACACGCGCAAAGGCCTCACTGGCTTTTACAATATTTACGTTGCTGCTTTTGATAGCAATGGCTGCCAGGTAATAGGAATGTCCCGGAGGCGAAAATGTATCAGACGGGTCGTCGCCCCACCAGGCAGCTGTTTCCTTTTCCTCCAGGCTGAGCGTTTTGTTTTTCTCGTATACAGCCTTATACATCTTATAGCAGTCCGATTTTGGATCGGTTGAAAAAGGAATAATGGCAGGTATGAGCAAATCCTTGTTGCCATTTACAAAAGTGCGATTCTCGCCCCAGTGTGGATGCAAAGGATATGGACTTACGGTCTGGCCACGTAATGGTGGCGTCCAGTAGGAAGGACCTTTAGGGAAAACAAAAGTGGGATCATAATTTCTCGCATAACCCTTATCACCGCCATCGGTAAGCGACCAATCATAGATAGCCATCCCTATGGACTCTCCAAATTCCACGGAGCGTTTTAAGATGTCGGGATCGATGTCTTTTGAGTGTTCGGCATAAACTGCATTTGACAACGAATCGATTCGCTCGTGAACAAACCGGTGGGAATTAGCAGGTACAGGGAATAATAGTTTTAACAACGTATGCTGCGCCGCATTTAACGACAAAATCCATTGGTAAGAGCCGCCAGCTTCAGCCACGGGCAGCACAAGCCCTGTCAATTGACCGCCCATGGAGCGATGAACTGAGTCGCCGGGAACAATCGATTCGTACATAGCCAAACC
>DASVBA010000073.1:0-11427 GCA_036376095.1 Chryseolinea sp. | reverse complement strand
GTTCGCAGAAGCGAAACAAAAATCAGAATGACTTGGAGCAAAGCACACCCTAGCCTCGACCCGAATCACTTGGATGCCAACCACACCCCTCACCCACTCCCACACGCCCCTATACCCTATACCCTATACCTTATACCCTACAGCTAAAACACGATCGGATATAAGATAACATCCACCCTTCGGTTCATTTGCATCCCCTCGTAGGAGCTGTTGCTATAAACAGGGTTGTCCAATCCCCAGTCTTTGATCTTGATCTTATGGTCAGGGATCTCCCGCTGGAACAGGATCTGCTGCACCGCTTCGCTCCTCATCCTTGAAAGCCACGCGTTGTATTCTTTGCCGCCGATGGGATCGGTATGGCTGATTAGGTGTATATCGTACTTATCCAGCACATTAGGAATGGAGTCAAGCCAGTGATAGAGCTCTTCGATCTGAAAGTCATCGACGTAATAACTGCCTCCTCCAAAGTAGATGCTTTTGCGTATCTCGTCCTGTTGCTGTGAAAACCCAACAGCACAAATCATCGAAAAGCAAGAAAGGATCGCAAGCCTTTTCACATACTAAAGATAAGGATATGTATGAGTGATGTCTATAGGTCGGTGAAGTTTTTAGAAATTAGCATGCAGCAGCGTCTTAAGATCGTCAAGGGTATTTGCTTCACGAATGGCCTTATCTTTCCGCCAGCGGTTTATTCTGGGAAAACGCAACGCAATGCCGGATTTGTGCCGTGTCGATTTAGCTATTCCTTCAAATGCGATCTCGAATACCAGTTCCGGCTTTACACTCCGAACGGGTCCGAATTTTTCGATCGTATTCTGCCGGATCCATCTGTCAACTTCTCGGATCTCATCGTCAGTGAGGCCGCTATACGCTTTTGTGAACGGCACTAATTGTTCTCCGTTCCATACTGCGAAAGTATAGTCCGTATAAAGATTGGCGCGTCGCCCATGCCCGCTCATGGCATAGATCATCACGGCGTCCACGGTAAACGGATCGATCTTCCATTTCCACCAGTCCCCTCTTCGGCGACCATCGCGATAGATCGAATCTTTCCGCTTGAGCATTATACCTTCGCTGAAGAATTCGCGTGCGCGGCTTCGTTCCTGCCGCAAGCCCTGCCAGCTGTCAAACGCAACTAAGGGCGATATCTTTAGCGCGGTCGCTTCCTGACGCATACAGATCTCCTCCAGTCTGTTTCGTCTTTCGCTAAGTTTCGACTCCCGTATATCTATACCGTTGTACTCCAGGATATCGTAAGCGATGAACGCTACCGGTACTTCATGTAAGATCTTTTGAGTGAGCTTTTTTCGGCCGATGCGTGTCTGCAGCAGGCTGAAAGGCAGCGGTTGGTTATTACTAAAGGGAAGGATCTCTCCATCGAGCACCGTCCCATCTTCCAAAAGATCAAGAAAGATCCTGTACTCAGGATATTTGTCAGTTACCAGCTCCTCCCCTCGCGACCAAACAAACAGGTTGCGGTCCCGTACGATAACCTGCCCGCGAATACCATCCCATTTCCATTCAGCCTGCCATTCTTGCGGATCACCCAACGATTCGACTTCCTCATCCAACGCATAGGCCAGGTAAAACGGATAAGGCCGCGATGTGTCTCGGATTTCTTCAGAAAGAATCAAATGATCATAGCTATCATCTATTGGCGACCAATTGCCCATCAGCCGGTGAGCAATAATATTTTCTTTCACCCTCGCGTGCTTTGCCAGCGCTTTTACCATCAGCGATTGTGATACTCCAACACGAAAACTTCCCGTTATAAGTTTATTGAAGACAAAACGTTCCGTTGGTTCCAGCCGCAGCCAGGCTTCTAAGATCCGGTTCTTCTTCGCCTCAACATCCAGCGGTTCGAGAGCACGGATGAATTCAATCCAGTAGGTAAGCGTCTCATCTGATTTTTCGGACGACGGTGGCAGCACCAGTGTTATCGTCTCCGCCAGATCACCCACCACGTGGTATGATTCTTCGAAGAGCCACATAGGCAATCCCGACAGTTCCGACGCCCAGGCTCCTAGAAGTGATGCGCTAACGGTACGTCTGGGTCTTCGATGTGAGAGAATTGCAATCGCCCAAAGTTTGTCGCGATCGGATGCACTTTCAAAGTATTCAACAAGCGCGTCGATCTTATCCAATGTTTTTGTGGTTTGATCGAGATTGGTGAATAACAAGGCAAACTCGTTCATGCTGCTTCCGCTTTTGATTCGTCGATGCCGGACTCTGCGATCTCTCCCAGCTCACCTTCAAATTGAGTTTTGACGGCTTTAGCTTCAATACCTTGATCGGATAGCCAGCGTGCGAAAATGTCCGAGTAACCGTGAGTGACAAACACTTTCGCAGCTTCTGTTGCCTTCACCGCATTGTTCAGGCCGGTCCAGTCCGCGTGATCAGAAAGTACGAATCCCCGGTCAGCACCTCTCCTTCTTCGCGCACCCCGTAATCCCATCCACCCTGACGCAATTCCAAGCGAGTAGGGATCAAACTTTCGCAGCCATAACGACCCGATCGCAGACGGCGGACACAGCACCAACGCACCTTCGAAGTCCTTCTTTTTCATTTCGCTTGTCACATAGGTCGTTGAAGGCAATTCCAGGTGTTGGTTTCTTAACAGCTGGGTCAGGGAGTCAACCGCGCCGTGTACAAATATCTTTCCGATCGAAGGATCAACGTTTCTGAGTATCCGCTGACTCTTTCCAAGCGCATATCCGGCGAGGATCGTCACTTTACCTGCCGCCTGATTCTTCCTCCACCATTGATTGATGTCGTCAAAAACTTCCCGCTGAGGTTTCCACTTGTAAACAGGTAGCCCAAACGTGGATTCGGTGATAAAAACATTACACTTCTGCGGCTCGAAGGGTTCAGAGATGCCGTCGTTTTCCAGTTTATAATCTCCGGAGAACACCCATACTTCGCCCTTATAGGCAACGCGAATCTGCGCAGATCCCGGAATGTGCCCTGCCGGATGAAAGGAGAACTCCACTCCATTGATGGAAACTGGCTTGTTATAGTCTGCAGTTTGAATGTTCCCGGATAAGTTCAGCCGGTGTTTGATCACGGGTGCCGCAGACGTTGTGCAAAGGTAAGAACCATGCCCAAACGACGCGTGATCAGAATGACCATGGGAGATCAATGCCTTTGGAACAGGTTTCCAGGGATCCAGGTAAACACCTGCCGCCGGACAATAGATTCCATTGCCTGTGAATTCCAGTAAGCTCATAATAGCCAGGCTTTAACTAGTCAAACACCCAGACGTACAGAAAGATTGATGATGGCGGAAAAAATTTGTCTTGAAAACTAGTTCGTTCGAAAGTTAATACGTCAGCCAGGTAACATTGGTGTCGGTTCCCTTTTTCACCACCGAAACCACCAGAAAGTTGCTGTACTCATTGTCGGCAAAATCCTTTAACTCGTTTTTACCTGTCAGGTAGTTGGCGGTCCAGGGTATTGTGTTCGAGTGACCACTTATAACAACCGTTCCACCGGCGTGATCCTTGATCATTTTGTCGATCGGTTCCCCTTTCAGCGGATCATAAGATAAGATTTCGAGTCCTTTAGCATTGGCCAACGGCGCCACTGTATTTCGTGTACGTTTATACGTAGTGGAATAGATCGCCGTGATTGAAGTTTTCGAAAGCATTTCCGCCAAATGGCTTGCCCTTTTTTTTCCATCTTCTGAAAGATCCGGATCCTTGGTCCCATCGTCTCCTTTTTCGGCGTGCCTGACAAGAATAAATGTAGTTATCTGGCTTTGAGCAAGCGCTTCCAGGGAAATAGCAAGCGCGATGGTCAGGAATAACGCATTTCTTTTCATGGCAATCATGGTCTGTGTTTAGCTTCAATTTCTGCAGGTATAGTGCAAGGGTTGTTCCGTCGCGTGTCGGCGAGGTGAATTATTTTCCAACCGTCATCTCCTTTATAGAGATGAAAGGCATCCACACCACAATGGCTGAACCTGTTGCCGACATAAAAGGCATAATCACACCACACCTGCGCAAAGTTGTCATCTTGCTGTACTTTTATATTCCAGATTTCTTCATACCAAATGTCAGGATGCGGCGTGCCTACGGCCTTGAGAAATCCGTCGATGGAATTCTCTCGGGTCAACTGTGTTTTATTTTCCTTATTACGCCGCATGGTAACCATAGTAACTTGTTTTGCAAACGTAGACCTAACGATAGCGCTGTCTCCTTTTTCCATTCCTTCGAAGAGGCGGCGAACTACTTTTATTATCGCATCATTTTCCGCGGCCTGCTGGGCATGTGATGACGGCGTGATCGCGAACAGCGCAAACGCAACGACTAAGGGATATCTTACGAGCATTATTCCGGTTGTTGTTGGTAAAGATCATCAAACAGCAGCATCCACCATAGTGGTTTCCGCATTTCGTGATAAATATGGAGAATAGTTAGTAATTTTAGATTGTGATAATCTAACCATGATACAGAAAACTCTAACGGCGGTCTTGATCGGCTTTTTATGGACGAATGTTTCCTTCGCCCAGAAAACAGACAGCCTCAATGCTGTGTTGGATACAGCAAAGGATGACCGCAAAGTTAAGACGTTAAACGAGCTGTTCCGCGCTAACCTGAATTCAGATCCTGTCAAAGCCTTAGGATACGCCCGCGAAGCGTTAAATCTCGCTACTGAAATCGACGACAAAAGAGGCATGGCCGCATCCTACAACAACCTGGGAATTATCTATAGGAACCAGGGCGGGCTTGACAAGGCGTTGGATTATTATCTGACGTCGCTTCGCATCTACGAAGGGTTGGACAATAAAGAAGGTATAGCGACCACGAAAAATAATATTTCAAACTTGTATGCGGTTAAAAAGGACTACGCGGAAGCCATGAAGTACCTGGAAGAATCGTATACCCTCTTCCTTGAATTAAAAGACGAATCAAAAATCGTGGGATCTCTTAACAACCTTGGCAATCTCAACATTGACATTCAACAATATGACAAAGCGCTCCGGTACTTTAAAGATGCGTCTGACCTGAGTGCCAAGTTGGGTTCGAAGTTTCCGGATCCTCTCAACAACATAGGTAACATCTATTACAGACAAGGTAATTATCAGCTTGCAGTGGAATTTTACGAAAAGGCACTTGCTATTGAGCGCGAAAACGACAACAAGCTCGGCGTTCTCAATGTGGTAACAAATCTCGGTATCACGTATGCAAAGGCCAAGCAGCCCAAGCCCGCAAAACAATATCTCGACGAAGCGTCAACGCTTTGCACCGAGCTTCAGGCTTTTTCGTTTTTGCCAGCGATCTATAAGGCGATGGCGGCAAATGAAGCCAACCAAAACAATTGGAAAAATGCGTATGAGCTCCAGATGAAATATGACGAATCACGCGAACGTGTTTATGGAGAGGAAAGCAGCCGGAATATTGCCCAGATGGAGATGGTCATCGATTTCCAGGATAAAGAGAAAGAATACGACATGCTCCGGAAACAAAGCGAAATAGACCGGCTTGAACTTCACAACAGCAGGCTTTTTATCCTCCTCATTATTATCGCCGTGTTAAGTATCATCGGAGGATTTAATTTCTATTATATCAACAAAAAGAAATCCCTCAAGATCAGAAAGCATGAGGGAAAACTTGCCAGGGAGGGTGGCGAATGACACGTCCGGAAGCAAAGACGCTGCTTGGCCAAATGACGCAAAGCCCAAGTTTGCTTCGTCATATGCGAAGTATCGAGCTGGTCATGGAAGCATACGCAATGAAACTCGGCGAAAGCGTGGACATATGGGCTATCACCGGCCTGTTACATGACGCTGACTACGAAGCATACCCGGAAAAACATCCGCACGTCATAGTGGATAAGTTAAACGCATTGGGTGAACACGACATCGCCCACGCCATTTCCGCACATTACACCAAATGGAATGTGCCCTACAACTCCTTATTAGATAAAGCTCTTTTGGCGTGCGACGAACTAACAGGGTTTGTCATTGCCTGTTGTCAGGTAAGACCAGATGGAATTAACAGCCTTGAATCAAAGTCTGTCCTTAAAAAGCTTAAAGACAAAAGTTTTGCTGCAAAGGTCGAAAGGGAAGAGGTCTACAAAGGGGCCGAGCTTTTTGGTGTAGATCTTAATGATCATATCTCGTTCATTATTGCTGTATTGAGGAAGAACAAATCCGAGCTTGGTATATAGGAGGTGGGGAGATAAGGGGATAAGGGGATAAGGGGATAAGGAGATAAGGAAATAGGGAAGTAGTGTCTCTCAAGAAGTAAACGATTGAAATGGGGCGCAAACGGATAACTGTTTTAACTAATTTTTAATGCAAAATCCTTTCAGGATAGTACCTCAAAATATACCTTTGTCCAGTAAACAACGTAAGACATGTTTCAGCAATTTATTGGAGATGGCGCCAGTCTTTTTATCACGATCGTAGCGGTTTTGGTGGGCTTTGCTACTGCTCTCGGCTACCTTGATTTTATGAAGACGAAGAAAGAAGGAAAAAAGGAAGATTGATCATCGATCTTGGCAATAAAAAAAGCCCTGGTATCGAATAATGCCAGGGCTTTTTTGTTGACGTACCTCCGGTATTAGTACGGCGATTTATATTTCTTCTGCCACTCATCCCATTTAATGGTTTTATAGTGACCCTCGCCGATGAATTGGGCGATTATATGAAAATCAGGAGCCTGACGATAACCCGCCAGAGGCTGAATCATTTTGAACTCTTCATCAAGGAACACTACGGTCGGATAGCTTAGCTGGTTATTCAACAACGCTGCCGCCAGTTCATGGTATCCACTTCTGCCGCTGGGAACAAACTTGAAAGTATGGTTATCAAACACCACATCTTCCCGTTGTTCAGCATTGAATTTTACGGCGTAAAACTTTTCATTTAACAGCTTCGATACCTGGGGGTCATTGAAGGTGTTCTTGTCCATAACTTTGCACCATCCACACCAATCGGTGTAAACGTCGATAAATACCGGGCGCCGTTCTTTCTTTGACTGCTGGAGGGCTTCTTCAAATGTCATCCATTTTACAGCTCCTCCCTCGCTGACTTCAGGAATCCGAGTCATCGAGGTGATAATCAAGACGCCCATTACCACACAAATAGCTCCAAGTAATCTTTTCATAAACTGTAATTCGATCCTTAAATCCGCAACAAATTTAAGCATAAAAGAGGTTCGATCTACGCCTTAATATTTTCTGGTCCGTCAACAGTAACCTCCGGGTCGTTAAGCGGTACTTATTGTACGATTAGGCTAGTTTTTATGTTCATAACCGAACAATATATTAACCGCAAAGCGGTAAGGAGTAGCGGAAAAAGGGATTTTCGGACTGGCATGCCATTGGCAAACCGCCGTAGTGTGAAGCGGAAGTTTACTTATAAAGAGCTTACCCTCGTGTTGGGAGTATTTGTGGCCATGATCATCGCGATAACCCTCTGGTCTCAAAGGGGAAGCGGTCACCACTCAAAAAATACTTTGATGCCAACAGCCGAACGCGTTATGCCGGCAATTACCTCGCTGGTAAATTCAGTACTTGTTCGTTTTTGATGCTACCTCATCCCCTGAAGGAGAAGGGTGCCATCTGTTTGAGATTTTAGGAATAAATAGAGGCGGATTTTCTCGCTCCTCATTCTTCATTGCTCATTGCTGCGCAATGGATTTTACCGGATTGACATTAGCGGCCTTGATCGACTGATAACTTACAGTTATCCATGCGATAATAATAGAGATTAGTCCTGAAGCAAGAAATACTGCTGGTTCTATCCTTTCCCGTAAAGGAAAACTCTGCAGCCATCTATCCATAAAAACGTAAGCCAAAGGAACCGATATCGCGAAGGCAACAAGCACAAGAATTACAAAACTGCGTACCTGCAAATAGACCAGGCTGAATGCCGATGCACCCAGCACTTTTCGAATTCCTATTTCCTTGAATTTTTGTTCTGCAGTGAACATCGCCAGGCCATACAATCCAAGGCAAGCAATAAAAATGGCAATCCCGCCAAACAACGTAAAGACATTCATGAAACGATCTTCTGCTTTATATTGCTTGTCATATTCTTCATCCAGGAAATAATACTCAAAGATCCTGTCCGGTAACACGGCATTGAATTTATCGCGAATACGATCGAGCGTCTCCGAAGGGTCGCCGGCGGTCAACTTCAATGACAAATAGCCGATACTCCACGGTTTGTTCATTATCATAATGAATGGTTCAACTGCAATGTTGGCGGACATAAAATGGAAATCTTTAATAATACCAATAACGTAACCCTTGCGATCCTGCCACGCTAACTTTTGCCCTATTGCCTGCTGCGGATCTTTCCAACCCAGGCGTCTCATCCCCGATTCGTTCAACATGAATGCTTCCTCTGCATCAGACGGAAAGCTCTCGTCAAATGATCGTCCGGCAATTACATCGAGATCATAGAGGGAGACGAAGTCATGATCAAGAGCCAGGAATCTCATATCACTCCACGGTGCCTTCTCATCCCATCCCAACCTCACAACATTGTTTCCCATCTCCTTTCCGGGAACACGAGAGGAAAGGGATGCAGCAGTTACTCCTTGTACGTTCTTTAATTCTTCTTTTAAGACTTTAAAGTCAGAATCGGAGTGAGCAGCAAAACGACTCGGGATAACTATGGTTTTAGCCTTTTCAAAACCAAGATTGATGCTTCGCATAAAATCCAGGTGCCGATAGACTATTATCGTTCCGGAAATCAAAATGATAGAAATAGTAAATTGAAACACTACTAATGTTTTCCTGAGAAGATTGCCGCTGCTTGAAGACCTGAAATTTCCCTTTAGTGTTTCAACGGGTCTGATCATAGACAGGAAGAACGAAGGATAACTACCTGCCAGAAGCCCGACAAACAATGACAATCCAAAAAGCAGCAGCCATAACACCGGATTGCCAAGGATCGCGGTCGACAATAATTTACCTGTGAGGTTGTTCAGTTGGGGAATAAAAGCTACTGCCAAACCGATGGATAAGAGGGTCGAAAACATGACCATCATTATTGATTCGCTAAGAAATTGACCGATAAGCTGCGACCTGAAAGCACCCGAAACTTTTCTTACTCCAACCTCCTTTGCGCGGATGGCAGACCTTGCCGTTGCGAGGTTCATGAAGTTTATGCATGCAATAAGGACAATAAATATCCCGACGATGAGAAATGTGTAGGCATACGCGGCCTTCGAGTTGGGCTCTATCTCCGATCGCAGGTTAGAATAGAGATGAATATCTTTTACGTTGGTAAGGCTATACTCTTGTCTGTATCCCGAATTGTCTTCCTGGTCGGCAATGTATTTTCTGGAAATGAATTTTATCTTTTCTGTCAGTGCTTGGGGATCAACATTGTCGCCAAGTTCAAGGTAACTATAGAAACTGTAATTCCACCAGCTGTCGAACGTATAGCCCAGGGTGCGTAATGTTTCGAATGAAGTAATGATGTCCATCTTCAGATGTGTATTTGACGGGAAATTCTCGATGACCGCGCTAATTTTATACGCCGCGGTGTCCTCCGGAAAAAACAGACTTTCTCCCACAACGTCGACACGATCAAAATACTTCATCGCAATTTTGCGCGTAATAACTATTGATTGAAGATCAAGAAGAGCTTTGTCTGGGTTGCCCTGAAGAAATTGATAGGTGAACACTCTGAAAAGGTTTGAATCAGCAGCAAATACAGGCTCGTAAACGCGGTTCTCCGATCCTGGAGTTTCAACTACTTTGTCTGAAATGCGTCGTATCCGAACAACTTGTTTGATTTCGGGGAAATCTTTGACGAGCATTTCGCCAACCACAGGCCCAGCCGCCGCGTACTCTTCAAAAGCTCCGTTATTGGGCAAATGATATGCACCATTCAGTCTGTATATATTTTCCGCTTTGCTATGATAATGATCATAGGTGAACTCATCGTAGGCAAAAAGGAAAACCAGTAAAGCACTGGTGAGTCCGACGGTGAGGCCAAGCAGGTTGAGTACGGCATAGCCCTTGTGCTTCTGAAAAGAGCGCAGAGCAATTTTGAAATAATTCTTTAGCATAGCAGTAAGAGCCAGGTTTGGCTTTGGATACTGCCAAAATCAGAAATGGTTACGAGGAGCCCGGCGTCTTGCGTCCTTGAGGTCGAAGTAATCTTTGTTGAGATTGAAAACCAGTGAAAAACGGTTACGCGTAATGGTGCTGATCTTTTCCTCTGTCAGCGGAATAGCGTAACCATAGAAGAGATCGGCAAATCCAAGGATGGAAATCCCCGCTTTGGGTGTTAACTGAACGCTGCTTCGGTTTCCGCCCTCGTGGTCATAATTGTGATCGATAAAATAGGTCATGTCTAGCGCTGCACCAAAAAGTCCGGCAGTGAGTTCATAACCCAGCTTTGGGCCCAGCAGGATGTTGCTGTCATCAATAAAAACGTCCACGGTGCAATAGGGACCTTTTGTAATTAGCGTTAAGGGATGTTTGTAGATATCGTGCCATTGAATGCCTAATTCGACAAAAGCGCGGTCCATAGTTCCCACACCTACCTTCGGGATAATTCGCGGCTTCGTCCAGTATCGCTCGAAGGGTGTGTGAACTACTTCGAGGTCGCTTGCCTTTACCTTGCTGTCGTTTTCCACCTGCGCATTCAGGGCGTGTGCCCCCATAGCCAACAAAAAAATCGACGCCCCTTTCCAAAAGCTACTCCTGGTACGCATAGTAATGCAATATAACTTCAATTGCCCTCTTAATGGCCTCGTTTATCGGGAAAAATTCTCGGGTTAATTCCAAGTCGATTGCGTGCAGCCGCATGTAGTATTGGTTCATCACCGGTACCTCCGCACCTTGCGCAATCTTACTGGCAGCTACCTCAAAATTGGTGCCTTGCTCTGATTTTATCACCTGGCAGGTCACCAGTTCTTTTGCGCCGTACTTGTTGGTTCTGGCTGAGTAGCCAAAGAGCCGGCAGATCAATCCCCGGTGTTTGTATTCTGAACATAGTCCCGCACCGTGCTGGGTGGGATTTAAGATCAGACATATTGCCGAGTCGTTGATCTTTAATTTTTCAAGCCATTCAAACGCCTTGCCTTCCCGGTAAAGGTGCGCCGCAAAAGGTAGGAATTCCAGGATGGTGGCTTCGATGTCCGCCTTAAAGCAACATTTCCCGCAGCCCCAACCGCAATGTAATCCCGACCACTGCTGGAAAGAGGCAATCTCCTTGTCGAGATTGTCGAACACCTCTTCGACAGCCTTCACTTTTTCTGGCACCATGGTGCAAATCTAGGGAAAAGTACAGAGGGGGCCTTTGGATGTTACCGTTGCATGAATTTCTGCAATCCCGATGCTGCCGTGCTTTTGATTTTATTTTTCAGCAATGGACTCCAACCCAATAACCATCCAGGGACTCCAAGTGCTTGCCTGGACCATCTCCAAAAATCGAATCGGTCTTTGTGGTTCAAA
>DASVBA010000055.1:0-5546 GCA_036376095.1 Chryseolinea sp. | reverse complement strand
AATAACCTCCTCGTATAGCTTGCGTCCGCTAACTACGGACTCCAGCAGTTGAAAGTCGCTGCTGCCGGGATTAGAAGTATGCGCAAGAAGAATCACCCATTTGTCCGGTTGAAGGAATGGTTTCACGGAGTCCTCTCCCATGTAGGGCGCAACGGTAATGGAATCAAAATCCATGTTTTCAAAAAAAGCTTTTGCATATAAGGCGGACGTGTTACCAATGTCACCGCGTTTTGCATCAGCGATCGTAAAAATATCTGCAGGGATGTAATCGAGCGTGCGTTGCAAGCTGACCCAGCCCGCTGGTCCCAGTGCTTCATAGAAAGCGATGTTGGGTTTATACGCTACGGCGTATTCGTGCGTCGCATCAATGATCTGCTTGTTGAATTCGAAGACCGGATCATCGCCAGACAACAGGTGTTTTGGAATCTTGGAGAGGTCGGTGTCGAGTCCGACGCAGAGGTAGGAACTTTTCTTTTTTATGTTGTCAAATAATTGCGCGCGGGTCATTGATGACATCGTAAGTGTGTGCGGCGCTAATGTAATAAACTTGTCTGTCGGAGTTAAACAGCGGGACTTAAAAAAGGTATAAGGTATAAGGTATAGGGTATAGGGTATAGGGTATAAGGATGATCGCTGATCAACGGCCTGGCATCCTCCCCTGAAGTGGGCAGCGGTGAGGTGCGGGTTATCTCAGGTCGATAACTTCGACGCCGGGATAATTTTTTGGGTCAAAGGTGAAGAATGAATCGTCAACTTTTGCATTGGCGGTGAACTTCGATACGGTGTATTTATACCTGTTTCCACCTTTGTCGAATAGCGTGAAGCTCTGCACCGTTTTTTCCTTCTTGTTGATGAACATCTTGATCTTAAAATATTGTGCGTCCTTCTTTTCAGGAACAAGATCTATCTCTTCACACATGACACCACCGTCCGTCTTGTCCTGGAGGTAGAGATACTTATAGCCTTTCTTGTACACTTCATGGATCTTGGAAGGGTTGATATCTTCCGAGCTTGGGTCGTAATTATCAATATTAACCTCCTTTGCTTCAGGCAGATAAGTCCAGATCGTCGCCCCGTTATTGATTACTTCCTGTTCCGGAAGCACCATGCGGAATTTGTCTCCTTTCACGGTGATCCGGCCCTTGAACTCTTCATTCACTTTATCGACATCGTTGGACAGATTGCAGGTAATATTGGCCTCAAAAGCCGGGATGGACTTGTACTTTCTGCTCATGGCATCCAGAATCTCCAGTGCCTTCGGATCGTACTGGGCGGACGCCGATAGGGCTGCAAACCCGGCAAAAAGGCCTAAAATCAAATTTTTCATTCTCGTAAGACTTAAAATAGGGTGCAAATTTAAGACTGGCTATGTTTTTCTTTCAATGAAGTCAATAATTGTTCCAAAGTATATTCATCTTTTATTAAAACTTCACGGGCTTTGCTACCCTCAAATGGTCCAACGATGCCTGCGGCCTCCAACTGGTCGATCAGTCGTCCGGCCCGATTATATCCCAGCTTTAATTTCCTCTGTATCAATGATGTGCTTCCCTGCTGATGCATTACGATCAGTTTGGCTGCTTCTTCAAAGCGGTCATCACGTTCCGAAAGATCCACGGAAGCAGCTCCCGCCTCATCATCACCCTCATATTCAGGCAATAAATAGGCAGACTCATAACCCCGCTGCGACCCTATAAAATCACAGACTTTTTCAATTTCCGGGGTGTCAACAAATGGTGACTGTAGCCTGATCACGTCTGATCCCGACGATAACAGCATGTCTCCCATACCAACCAACTGGTCAGCACCGCCTGTGTCAAGGATAGTGCGCGAATCGACCTTTGAGGTCACCCTGAATGACAATCGGGCGGGAAAATTAGCTTTTATAACTCCGGTGATAACATTTACAGATGGCCGCTGCGTGGCTACGACCAAATGAATACCAATTGCCCTTGCGAGCTGTGCCAAGCGTGCTATCGGTGTCTCCACTTCTTTGCCTGCTGTCATCATCAAATCGGCCAGCTCGTCGATTACAAGGACGATGTAGGGAAGGAATCTATGTCCTTCTTTCGGATTGAGTTTTCTTGAAACAAACTTCGCATTGTACTCCTTTAAATTCCTTGCTCCTGCGTCCTTAAGAATCTCATACCGATTCTCCATCTCGATACACAGAGAGTTCAATGTGTGGACCACTTTCCGCGTATCTGTGATGATCGCTTCCTCACTATTGGGAAGCTTCGCGAGGTAATGTCTCTCAAGCTTGCTGTAAAGCGACATCTCCACTTTCTTTGGATCCACCAGCACAAATTTCAGTTGGGAAGGGTGCCGCTTATAAATTAAGGAAGTAAGTATTACGTTCAAGCCAACCGACTTACCCTGTCCCGTCGCTCCAGCTACGAGGAGGTGCGGCATTTTTGCAAGATCGATGACCAATACTTCATTGGAGATGGTCTTTCCAAGTGCGATAGGTAGTTCTTTATCGGTTTTAGCAAAGCTCTGTGTTGAAAATACCGAACGGATGCTTACCATCTCACGGTTCTTGTTAGGAACTTCGATACCGATCGTTCCCTTACCGGGGATCGGCGCAATGATACGAATTCCCAGTGCCGACAGACTGAGGGCTATGTCGTCTTCAAGGTTTTTGATCCTGGATATTTTAATACCAGCATCTGGAACAATTTCATACAGCGTAACCGTTGGACCAATCGTCGCCTTGATACTTTGTATTCCTATTTTGAAATTGACCAGCGTAGCAACGATCTTATCTTTATTCTGATTCAGTTCGTCCTGTGTCACACCCGCCTTGCTGCCATCGTATTCGTTCAGCAGTTCAAGAGGAGGATACTGATACCCTTTTAGATCCAGGGTAGGATCGTACAAGCCTTGCTCCTCTACCAGCTTTTCCGCCAGTTTATCTGTGTCTGACGTTTCTTCGACCGTAAACAGCGGATCCGGCTTTGGAGCTTTTTCTTTTTTGGCTGGCTCCTGCTTCTGAACTTCCAGTTTAATTTCCTTCAACGGCAACACGGGCTCCGGCCCACGAACAATTGGCGTGATGGGTTCAGGTTCGTCGATCACTTTGTCCACATCTGATTGTTGAGGCCAGTTGTCCGAGTCGTCGGTATAGGTGGTGAAAAGTCCATCACCTTCTTTTTCCTCGTCAAGGATTGCCTCATTGCCCATAGGCTTGGGGTCCTCGACGAACAGTGGAATAGCAGTTACATTGAAATAAAAAATGATAAAGATGAACAGCGAAAGGATAAGAATTAAGAAAGTTCCCCATCCAAACAAGCCTTCACTGATAATAGCGAGGTTATAACCAAGACCTCCGCCCAAAAAGCTCCATTCACTCACCCCATCATTGATCATGGTCATGTAGCCGAGAAGAAGGCTTAGCCAGACACCGGAAAAGATCGACAAAATAGAAAATGAGAAAATGCGAAGTAACTCGCGGTTGAAGACGATCTTGAAGCCGACAATAAATAAGAGTGGAGGAAGGAAGAAGGCTGAAATGCCGAACCACCTGTAAATAAAATAATGAGAGGTGACTGCTCCGTAGAGTCCAAGCCAGTTCCTCGCCTCAAGCCCTGATTCGATTAAAGAGTCCATCGCACTCACTACACTTTGATCGGCCGGGCCGGTAAACAGGTAGGAGAACATTGAAAGAAAGAGGAACACAGAAACGATCATGAGAAAGAAGCCCAGGGCCAGCTTAAAGCGGGCATCTTTAAAGAATGCAAAGCTGATCTTCGACTTGGAGCCCCTGCTTTTCTTCTCCTTCTCAGGCTTTTTGAATGTGTTTGACTTATAAGTGTTTTGTGCCATTATTCCTCAATCCCAAAACTAAAGAAAATCTCCCATCCTTTCTAACGCGGGAAACGCTCTTCTATTTGACCTTCACGTGACAAAGGTATAAACCTTTTAGAGCATCGAAAGCAAAATCATTCTCGATTGTTGGTGGAGTCGTTCTCACCTCTTTCAGGTAAAGAATACTTTAAGCAGGTGTTTGGTTATCATCCGTAATGGTGTCTGACCATTGGCTTTATCACAGTTGTCGATAAAAGTTTTCATCGAGGCATTAAATTCATAAATTTACCATTGTCAAAAACCCCTACTTCATGATTTTTTCTACGCTGTTGTCCAAAAGACTTTCATTTTTTTCAGCAGGGCTTTTAATCACTCTTAATGTTGTCGCCCAGTCTGAAGTACATCGAACCGAGAATTGGATCTCTAACTCGGGCATTGGCAGGCTTGAACATTCCAACGGTTATACGTTGTTATCTGGTTCCTTCACGGAAGTGGGAGCCTATACGGGAAGTGCCGTGCTCACTGATGCTGCAGGCACCGTAGATATGACGATGCCAAAGGTCAATGGGGATGTCTATGTCACCGCGCCCGACGGAAACGGCGGATGGTACGTCGGTGGTTATTTCGATGCTGTCGACACGGTGAAGATCCTGAACCTTGCACACATAAGATCCGATAAGACAGTCGACCGAACATGGAAACCTAATCCCGATAATTCTCCATCGGCGATAACGGTAAGCGGAAACACTTTATACGTCGGTGGATACTTTACAACAATGGCAGGGCAAACGAGAAATCGTATTGCCGCCTTCGATAATACCACCGGAGCCCTATTGCCTTGGAATCCCAGTGCAAATAATGGTGTTGAATCGATAGAAGTTGCTGGCGCTCTTGTTTATGTTGGAGGATATTTTACCAACATCGGTGGCGCTCCACGCTCTGGACTTGCCGCTCTGAGCACGACGACGGGGCTTGCGACATCATGGAATCCCATAATTACCAATACGTTCTCCGCTATCGTGAAGGCTACTGCCGTCGATATATCCACTAACACGATATTCATTGGAGGCAACTTCAACAGCGCGGGCGGCCAACCCCGAATTGGAGTGGCGCGCCTCAGCCTGACCACCGCACTGGCTACCGGATGGATTGCCAATACGAACGTGGCAGGTTACGTCGAAGACATCTTGCTTTCAGGGACAACGTTATTTATTGGCGGAAGCTTTACCACCATGAATGGGGCGGCTCGCATCAGTATCGCTGCTGTACCTACGTTAACTACGGGAGTGCTCCCGTGGAACCCGATCCTGGATGGATTCGACTACGTGTATGATATGTCAATCGCTGGAAATACACTCTACTTTGCGGGCTATTTTGATTCGGTTAATGCGCTTCCACGTGCCAATGTCGCAGCCGTTGACGCGACGTCCGGTGTATTGCAGAATTGGGCACCGCGTCCAAATGAAAGTCTGAACTCAATAAATGCTACGGCAGCATCGGTATTCATGGGTGGATATATGAACGGTGTAAATTGGGTTTCCCGGAATGAAGGTTTCGCTCTGTTCGATGACGCAACCGACCAGGTATGGCCCTTTCAACTGGACCTTAACGGGGGCGTTGTAAACACCATCGCAGTAAAGGACAACGTACTATACATCGGGGGACAGTTCGTCGCCATCAACAAAACACCCCGAAACAACCTGGCTGCTATCGACCTGACTACTGGTCAGATCCTGCCCTGG
>DASVBA010000054.1:0-6545 GCA_036376095.1 Chryseolinea sp. | reverse complement strand
GCAGGGCATAACTGTCCATCCTCGACCTGACGAACGACACATACGATATTCAGATGTTATCAACATTAAAAAAGTGGTCAGGACAGAATTCAATATCGAAGGATACCCTGATGAAAGGTATTTGAAACTTATCAGAGAAGTCCTACCGGCCCAGGCTACTCTGGTCCCTGACGAACCAGACGCAATTACATCTAACGCAGGTTGGGATACTTTGAAGCATGCAGGGTTTCTAAAAGATGTCGTTCAACAAATAAAATCATCGGGTGTACGCGTATCTGTTTTTGTTGATCCGTCACCGCGAATGATTGAGGGAGCAGCGAAAATTTCTGCGGACAGAGTAGAGTTATATACAGAACCCTACGCGCGCGAATATCATGTCAGCAGGGACATCGCCGTAAAGCCTTATGTCGAAAGTGCGTCGATAGCGCGCGAGGCCGGCCTGGGTGTTAATGCCGGCCACGACCTGGATCTTAATAATCTCAGCTACCTTGTCAAATGTATTCCAGAGCTGGATGAAGTTTCAATTGGACATGCATTAATATGCGACGCGCTTTATTACGGTCTGGAGAATACCATCCAACTTTACTTAAAACAATGCAAAGGGTGATAAGTTTAGGGATTGCGTGACTATCTTGCCGCTAAGCCTTCTCTTTCCATCGGTCTTCCTAAATAAATATATTCTGCATGAACATCAAAAAAAGATTTAACGATTCAGATCTTCAGCGGATAAAAAACGCCGTCAAAATTGCCGAAGAAAAAATCTCAGGTGAAATCGTTCCAGTGATTGTTGAGCGCAGTGGTCGTTATTTGATCGCAAACTACAAAGGCAGTCTTATCGGGGCGTCCCTTGCCTTTATGGCTATGATCGTGCTTGATCGATACATCATCAGCAACGCAAGCAACACCTTATTTTATGACCCGGTCTTTATCTTTTTTATCGTAATTCTGGGCGGCGTAATTGGGGCGCTTATTCCCAACTTTTCCGAGGCCGTTAGGCGACTGTTGTTAAGTCAGGTTTACATGGATCTGACCACCAGGCAACGTGCCGAAAATGCGTTTCTGGAAGAAGAAGTTTTCAATACGAAACAACGCACTGGCATCATGATCTTTATTTCTTTCTTCGAACATGAAGTGATGGTTATGGCCGACAAAGGAATCAGTAAAGTTGTTGAACAGAAACAATGGGATATGATTGTCGCTGATCTTGTTGCAGAGATTCGCGCTGGAAAAATTATCGAAGGCCTTGAGGCGGGGATCAAACGGTGTGGTGACCTTCTGCTGGAAAAAGGTTTTAAGAAAACAGACGATGATACTAATGAGTTGTCCGATGATCTTCGAGTCAATTGATCTGCTCCGATAGCCCGAAATCCATTTCTAACCTGATGATATTGAGATTCCCCTTCTTACTGCTCGTTCTTCTGCCGTTCATTTGCCTCGGTCAGCTCGCTATACCGGAGCACGGAGGAGTGTGGGTACACGACGAGGCGAATATTATCTCGGCTTCAAGTGAAGCGATGCTGGAGTCTATGCTAAAAGCAGAAAGAGATTCTACCAGCAACCAAATCGCCGTTTTAACCATTCCTTCCCTGCAAGGCGAACCAATCGAGGAATACTCGCTGCGTGTTGCGGAAGCGTGGAAGCTTGGTAAAGCGGAAAAAGACAACGGCGTTTTACTGTTAATAGCAATCGAAGATAAGCAAATGAGAATCGAAGCCGGCTATGGGCTCGAGGGTGTTCTTACGGATGCATTGTCGAGCCGAATTAACAGAAATGAAATTGCACCCCGTTTTCGTCAGGGCGATTACGACGGAGGAGTGCGGGCTGGCGTTACGGCTATAATACAGGCTATCGAAGGCGAGTATAAGAACGACGATCCGCCACAGCGCAGGAAATCATCGCGGCGATCACCTTTGGCAACACTGGTCATATTGATCATCATATTCATCATAGCATCCAGGAGGGGCCGGGGTGGCAGGGGCGGTGGAGGATATTGGTCGTCGGGTAGCGGGTGGGTTGGACCCATGGGTGGATTTGGAGGAGGTAGTTCTGGCGGTGGTTCGTGGGGTGGAGGCGACTTCGGTGGCGGTGGTGGCTTTGGTGGTGGTGGTTCAAGCGATTCGTGGTAAACGTTATGAAAGTGTCAAATTTAAAGGCGGCAAACTCGAGAGCTCAGGGTACAGTAGCAACCTTGAGGCTTTTTTGTTGTTTTGTTCTGATCGCGATCGGGAGTGTCGCGTCATTAGCTCAGAAGCCTGTTCCGGAATTATGGGGACTTAGGGTACATGATGAGGCAAAAGTTCTTTCTCAACAAACCGCCGATCTATTAGAAAACCGTCTCCATGCATTCGAAGATTCGACATCAAATCAAATTGCAATTCTTATCGTCAACTCCCTTGATGGCGAACCGTTGGAGGAATACTCGCTGCGTGTCGCAGAGAAGTGGAAACTTGGTAAGGAGGCGAAGGATAACGGTGTCCTGCTGCTGATCTCCGTGAGTGATCACAAAATGCGGTTCGAAGTTGGATATGGTCTGGAGGGAGTATTAACTGATGCACTCTGCAGTCGGATAATCCGAAACGAAATAGCGCCACACTTCCGGAAAGATAATTATGACGCCGGAGTAACGGCTGGTATAGACGCAATCGTTAAAGGCATCGGAGGTGAGTACACAGCAGATGATACCGACGCAGATTCGATGCCTGACCTAACCTGGAAAGAAAAACTCCTTATTGGCGCCTTTGTTTTTGGAATACTGGGCCTCTTCACTTTTGTAGGACTGATTGCCCCCGGTTGTGGCGGGTGGTTTCTGTACGCGTTCCTTGTCCCTTTCTATGCCACTTTTCCCACCATCTTATTGGGAGTGAAAGGCGGCCTGACCTTACTGGGAGTGTATATGGTCTTGTTCCCGATTTTGAAGTTAATGTTGCGAAAGACGGCCTGGGGAGAGAAGATGTCGAAGAAGATGGGAACCGGCAGCGGTGGTGGCAGGAGTTGGTCCTCAGGATCGGGATGGTCTGGCGGATGGTCTTCCGGTGGAGGTGGAGGCGGTGGATTTTCGGGAGGAGGCGGCAGCTTTGGCGGGGGAGGAAGCAGCGGATCCTGGTAGCCTGTGGCATAATTAGGTTGGGCAACGTTTTGTAGCTGACGCATTCAACAGCTATTTCAGGAATAGTAAAAACAAATTTGTGTTGTACCGCAACACCGCTATTTTTGACCCTTCTTTTAAACCACAAACTCCAGAAATGAAACGCGACAAGGCCATTTTCGATCTCATTGAAAAAGAAACGCATCGGCAGGAGGCCGGCATTGAACTAATAGCTTCAGAGAACTTTACATCACCACAGGTAATGAAAGCTCAAGGCTCCGTTTTGACGAATAAGTATGCTGAAGGGCTGCCGGGTAAGCGATATTATGGAGGGTGTGAGGTTGTAGACGAAGTAGAGCAGCTCGCGATCGATAGGGCAAAGGATCTATTTGGCGCTGAATGGGCCAATGTGCAGCCGCATTCCGGCGCTCAAGCAAATGCTTCGGTGATGCTGGCGTGTTTGAAACCTGGCGACAAGATATTGGGGTTCGACTTATCACACGGCGGACACCTCACGCATGGTTCGCCGGTAAATTTTTCAGGAAAGTTGTATCAACCATCCTTTTACGGGGTTGAGGAAGCAACTGGGTTGATAGACTTTGATAAGGTTATTGAAGTTGCTCAACGTGAAAAACCGAAGATGATCATTTGTGGGGCGTCAGCGTACAGCCGCGATTGGGACTATGTAAAGTTAAGACAAGCGGCAGACAGTGTGGGTGCACTATTGCTTGCCGACATTTCTCATCCGGCAGGATTAATTGCGCGTGGCCTGCTACGCGATCCTATGGAACATTGCCACATCGTTACAACAACCACACATAAGACGCTTCGGGGTCCGCGCGGAGGAATGATACTGGTTGGCAAGAACTTCGATAATCCATGGGGATTGAAGACCCCCAAGGGCGAAATCAGAAAGATTACTTCAATACTTGATTCCGGCGTTTTTCCAGGGACGCAGGGGGGACCCCTTGAGCACGTGATCGCGGCAAAGGCTGTGTCATTTATGGAAGCATTATCAGATGATTATATGAAATATATTCTTCAAGTTTCCAAGAATGCAAAGGCGATGGCCCAGGCGTTTGTAGAAAGAGGCTATAAGATCATCTCTGGGGGAACAGATAATCATTTGATGTTAATTGATCTGCGTTCTAAAAACCTGACTGGTAAAAAAGCAGAAGAAGCGCTTATTCAGGCGGATATAACTATTAATAAGAACATGGTGCCTTTTGATACTCAATCGCCGATGGTAACTTCTGGCATGCGTATCGGAACTCCGGCGATTACAACGAGGGGACTATTGGAAAAGGATGTTGTGAAGGTGGTTGAACTGATCGACGAGGCGCTGCAAAAACCTGACGACGTAAAACATCTTAAATCTGTAAAACGGAAAGTAAATAGACTAATGCAGAAGTTTGCGTTGTATAAAAAATAGGATTTAGGAGTGTTGGAGTACTGAAGGATAAAACAATATTTATAATGCCGCTGGATCAAGAGCCGATCGAAGAGAAGGAAATGAGTTTCCTGGACCACCTGGAGGAGTTGCGCTGGCATCTTATTCGGTCTTTAATAGCTGTGGTTATTTTTACCATCGGTGCTTTCGTGAGCGCCAAGTGGATTTTCGAGAATATAGTGTTTGCGCCCGCAAGACCAGAATTTCCTACGTTTAAAGTATTGTGCAAACTCGGTGCTGCGCTGAACTATGATGCCCTGTGTATTACTGACATACCGTTCAAGGTGCAGAGTAGAAATATGACGGGTCAATTTACTATGCACATCATGGCTTCGTTCATCATCGGGCTGATGATAGCCTTTCCATACGTGTGCTGGGAGGTGTGGAGGTTTGTGAAACCCGGCTTACAGGTGAAAGAGAGGAAGTACTCCAGGGGAGCCGTTGCAGCAGTTTCTGTTCTGTTCTTCTTTGGCGTCATGTTTGGGTTTTATGTGATAGCGCCATGGATGGTTTACTTTCTCGCCAACTACAGCATCAGCGATATGGTAGTGAATGAGTTCGATATCACTTCATACGTATCGACTGTTGTTATGCTTGTTTTCGGATCAGGGTTGCTATTTCAACTGCCAGTTGTGATCTACTTCCTTACCAAAGTGGGCATTGTTACGCCTGAATTTCTAAGGAAATACCGAAAGCATTCGATCATCATAATTTTAATTGTAGCAGCTATCGTTACGCCCCCGGATCCTTTGAGCCAAATGTTGATAACGATTCCACTCTATCTGCTTTTTGAAATAAGCATCCTGATTTCTTCGGCTGTGGCGAGAAGAAAGGCGAAAGAAGAGGCGGAAGAATTGCTGAGAGAACAATCATCTGCATCATGAAAATAGCGATTGGAAGCGACCACGCCGGATTTGAATATAAGGAACGCTTGAAAACCTGGCTGGAAAAGCACGGCCATGACGTGAGTGATTTCGGATCGCACAACGATGAGTCTTCAGACTATGCTGATTTTGCGCACCCTGTAGCAATTGACGTAGACAAGAAAAATGCATCCTTTGGAGTGTTGGTGTGCGGAAGTGCTAATGGCGTCGCCATTACCGCCAACAAGCATCAGGGCATTCGCGCGGCGATCTGCTGGAATGAGGAACTGGCATCGCTCGCAAGGAGACACAATGACGCAAATGTCGTGTGTATACCTGCACGTTTTATTTCATTTGATCTCGCAGAAAAAATTCTCGAGGCGTTTTTGAAGGAATCCTTTGAAGGAGGACGACACGCCCGACGAGTCGGTAAAATCAGTTGCTGACGGAATTCTTCACATAATAAATTCCATTCCGCGAATACATGCCTTTCAGTTTTGGGATCTGTTCCAGAAAGGGCTTCAATTGATCTTCCTTATCCCGTATTATATCTGGAGGGTCGGAGTTTAATCCTCTGTAAACAACGATTACATTCTCATAATATCCCGGCTCCCCAAAAATTTCCTTTGATAAATTCCAGCTCAGGAAGGGAGATGCAAGCTCGTTATGTGCGTAAAAACTGTAGTCGCTGTCCAATGCCAGTACACGCTTGCCTTCAAATGACGTCTTACTTTCCGGCACTAACAGGTTATCGTAGGAGATGCCACTCCACAGGTTGTAGCGTGCAGAGTAGCTTATGATCACAGTACCAAGTACAAGAAACCAGATATACATTTCCGCAAACTTTCTTCTTCGGATCAGCAATAGAAAGTGTGTGATAAAAAAGCTTAAGCTTGGAATAAGAGTAATGAGACTCTGTGGACGGAAATCCTTAGAGACCAGGATCTGAAGAACGGAAAAGATCATCCAGAAAAACATACTTTGAACAAGCTGTGTCTGGTACTTGGATAACCTCGCATCACGATTCATCGCAATCAGGGAAATGAAAAGGAACAACAACGGGAGCCCTGCCAAGGTCCACAATGCCTGGTTAGAAATGAATCGATCAGAATGAAATCCGAGATTGGGCCGGTAAAAATACAGCCAT
>DASVBA010000183.1:0-4061 GCA_036376095.1 Chryseolinea sp. | reverse complement strand
TTTTTAATAAGGGGTATGTCGTATTCATGTTTTACTTCTGCTACATCCGCCACTGGATCATAAATATCTACATGGGTTCCAAAACTTTGAAGCTCTTTAATTACGTCCACTACCCTGCTGTTTCTGATATCCGGGCAATTCTCCTTAAAGGTGATGCCAAGTACAAGGACTTCAGCCTTGTTTATTGGCAAATCATTCTTTGCCATCAATTTAATAACGGTATTTGCGATGTGGATACCCATATTGTCATTTATTCTTCGGCCGGAAAGAATAACTTCCGAATGGTACCCCAGGCTCTCCGCCTTATGTGTCAAATAGTAGGGATCCACGCCAATGCAATGACCACCTACTAAGCCCGGCTTAAACGGCAGGAAATTCCACTTCGTACCGGCAGCCTCCAATACTTCATGCGTATCGATACCAACCCGCTCAAATATCAAGGCGAGTTCATTGACAAAGGCAATATTGACATCGCGTTGAGAATTCTCGATAACCTTTGCTGCTTCAGCTACTTTTAGGGACGATGCCTTGTGCGTTCCCGCGACAATTATTTTTCTGTACAGTTGGTCAACCTTCTCCGCAACCTCAGGCGTACTCCCGCTTGTTACCTTCTTGATATTTGTCACACGATGGAGTTTATCTCCCGGGTTTATTCTTTCTGGTGAGTATCCGCAATAAAAGTCTACGTTAAACTTTAGTCCACTAGCCTTCTCAAGGATCGGCACGCAAATCTCCTCCGTACATCCGGGATAGACAGTAGATTCATAGATAACGATATCTCCCTTCTTTAGAACAGAACCGACCATGTGGCTGGCTTTTTCTAATGGAGAAAGGTCTGGTTTTTTAAATTCATCAATGGGAGTGGGCACCGTAACTATAAAGCAATTTACAGACTTCAAATCATTAAGGTCACTAGAAAATTGCAGGTTCCGGGAAAGCTTAAGTTCATCGGTTTCAACTTCACGTGTTCTGTCGTAACCCTTTTTCAGTTCTTCAATACGCTCGCTATTTATGTCAAACCCGACTACTGGCAATATTTTGCCAAACTCTGCGGCCAACGGTAGCCCTACGTAGCCCAAGCCAATGATTCCAATTTTTTCCATTTTCTTTTTATATTACTTATAATACTCCAGATACCAATCTACAAATTTGCCTATACCCTGCTCGATTGGTGTTGACGGCTTAAAGTCCACCTGTCTCATCAAATCTTCCACGTCAGCGTAAGTTTCCGGTACATCGCCATCCTGTATGGGCATAAAGTTTCGCGTTGCCTTCTTTCCTAATCTTTCCTCTATTATTTCAATAAATCGTATGAGTTCTACTGGTTGATTGTTCCCGATATTGAAGATCCGGTAGGGTGCAAAACTTGTTCCGGGGTCTGGTGACATCCCATCCCAGTCGGGGTTGGGCTGGGCAATTTTAGGAACAAGTCGCGAAATACACTCGACAATATCATCAATGTAGGTAAAATCTCTCTTCATCATTCCATTATTATACACATCGATTGGTTTGCCTTCTAAAATAGCCTTTGTAAAAACAAACAAGGCCATATCAGGCCGTCCGTAAGGACCATATACTGTGAAGAACCTCAATCCTGTTGTTGGCAAATTGTAAAGAGCCGAATACGTATGCGCCATTAGCTCGTTCGCCTTCTTTGATGCAGCATAGAGTGAAACGGGATGGTCGACATTGTCATGTATTGAAAATGGAATTTTTTTATTAGCGCCGTATACAGAGCTTGATGACGCATAAACAAGGTGCTTCACTGAATTGTGTCGACAGGCTTCCAGAATGTTCATAAATCCAAGTACGTTGCTCTCGACATATGCGTGAGGATTGACCAGGGAGTAGCGAACTCCTGCCTGGGCCGCAAGATTTATTACATATTCAAACTTGTTATTTTCAAACAGCCGGTTCAGCGTTTCCCGGTCGGTTAGGTCGATTTGATGGAACTTGAAGTTCGGAATGCTTTCCAAAGCTCGTAGCCTGGAATGTTTTAAGTTGACGTCGTAGTAATTGTTAAGATTGTCGATCCCGACGACATTGAACCCAAGCCCGCAGAGTTTTTTTGTGAGGTGAAAGCCGATAAATCCCGCCGCACCAGTGATAAGAATTGAATGCATTAAATGCCCCCGATTTTAGCGCACAAAACTAATAGATTAGGCCGAATATGTAATATTTTCTATTTTTCGGACAATTTATACTCAACCGCATGGCCGAACTGAAAGCGAAGGAAGATCTCGACCTCTTTGAAGTGTTTTTAAAGGCCGTTCGGATGATTCTGGTCCATTTTTGGCTTATCGTGTTTTGCTTTCTTGGCGGTACGGCACTCGGTGTCATTTACTTCTATACCTCTGCAAAAGTTTATGAGAGCAGAATGATAGTAAGCTCCAGCATACTTACGGATTCATACGTTAAGGTCATGTTCGAGAATGCTTCCAAATATCTGTTGCAGGGAAATGTAGACCTTATAGCAGAACAGCTTCATATTTCACCAACTACAGCCAGGCAGATATCTTCGCTCGAAATTAAGCCCCTGTCCGGAGCGCTGTCTAATTCACCGAAAGAAAACGACCGCTTTCTAATAACAGCAGAAGTCCTTGACTCGAAAATTCTTCCTGAGCTCCAGAAGGGGTTAGTTACATATCTCGAAAGTAACGACTTCGTCAAGATTAGAGTTGAGCAGAACCGTGCGTTTTTGAAAGAGATGCTTGAGAGCGTGGAGAAGGAAATTCGCGATATGAATGAACTCAAAAGCAAGATTTCTTCCGGTGATTTTTTTCAGGCAGCGAGAGGCAACGTTATGTTTGACCCGACAACTGTCAATTCAAAGATCCTGGAACTGACTGAAAAGAAGATAGGGTACCAGAATAGCCTACAGCTAAGCAACAGCGTGCAGGTTATAGATGGATTCACCAATTTTAAGAGACACTCAAAGCCAAGAATTTCAGTCTTAATGATCTCCGGTGCGACATTTGGGCTCATGATCGCCGGATTGATCATTTTTATCAAAATTGTTCGATCTGTTCTGTCGATGACCAAACCATCGAATTAGGTCATCATGATCCTCGCGCTCATCCACAAAGAATTCACGCTTGAGCTACGTCGCAAAAGTGTTATATCAGGGATAGGCCTTTACCTCTTCAGTCTTGTATTCATTTGTTACCTGACCTTTAGCCTTCGTCAAAGCGGGATCAACGAAGCAACGTGGTCGGCGCTGTTCTGGCTCGCGTTACTGTTTTCAATGGTCAATAGCGTGGCCAAAAGTTTCATAGGCGAAAAAAAGGGATCATTCATCTATTTCTATACGATAGCTAGTCCGCAGGCCATTATCCTTTCAAAGATCATTTATAATTCGGCGTTGTGTCTCGTACTATCACTCACTGGATTCCTCCTGTTTTCGCTCTTCATCAGCAATCCTGTTAAGGATCCGGCGATCTTCATTTTGACACTGGTTTTGTCGTCGTTTGGTTTTTCAGCTGCCTTGAGCCTGATCTCCGGTATTGCCTCAAAAGCTAACAACAGCGGCATCCTGATGGCGGTTTTGAGTTTCCCTATAATCATCGCCCTGCTGCTGATGGCCATTAAGGTTACGAAGAACGCGCTCGATGGCCTGGAACGGGCGGCAAGCCTGGACGAGCTCCTCAACCTGTTCGCAATAAATTGTATTCTTACTGGCCTCGCGTATATCCTCTTCCCTTATATTTGGCGCAGCTAAATGCAGGCTGACTGAATCCTGCCGCAATCCTAATAGACCGTCTGATTTAATGAAGAACTGGCTCAAAATTGTTGCTGTTGTATTGCTTTTCTATGTTCACATTGGTGGAATGTTACTCGACGTTCCGCGGCTTAACATACTCAACGAAACTATCCGGGCACTATATTTTCACGTTCCAATGTGGTTTGGAATGGTGTTGTTGTTTCTGCTATCTGTTTATTACTCGATCCTGTACCTGAGGAACCCCTTACAGCGCTTTGATTACCGTGCCGTCGAATACGCAAACGCAGGATTGGTGTTTGGCATTTTGGGAATGGTTACGGGAATGTTATGGGCAAATTAC
>DASVBA010000019.1:0-2810 GCA_036376095.1 Chryseolinea sp. | reverse complement strand
TTTGACATCGACTTTTCCTGGGATAACCGCGACGCAATCTATGATTACATTTTTCAGCGTTATCAAACAGGTCATGTCTGCCTGCTCGCTACACATGTTACCTATCAGAAACGTTCCGTCATTCGTGAACTGGGAAAGGTATTTGGGTTGCCTAAGGAGGAAATTGATATCATAGTTGAAGAGCCTCAAAAGAACAAGGACCGCGATCACATTACAAAGCTGATATTTCAATACGCCGAACGGATAAAAGATCTTCCGTCGAATCTTTCAATACACGCTGGAGGCGTGCTTATCACTGAAAGCCCCATCTATGCCTATACAGCCGTTGACCTGCCTCCGAAAGGTTATCCCGTGTCACAGTTTGAAATGCATAACGCCGAAGACATGGGCATTTTTAAGTTTGATATTCTTAGTCAACGTGGATTAGGGCATCTCAAAGAGGCTGCACGCCACGTGAAAAAAAACAGGGGCATCGACGTCGACATTCACCGGTTCGTCGAGTTCAAAAAAGATGAAAAGGTGAAACGACTGATGAGGCAAAGTAAAACCATGGGATGCTTCTATGTAGAATCGCCGGCCATGCGCATGTTATTGGAAAAACTACATTGTGACGATTACCTGACCCTGGTGGCGGCCAGCTCAATTATTAGGCCTGGAGTTGCCCGATCCGGGATGATGCGAGCTTACATCGAACGATTTCACCTGTCGCGGAACGGCAAACCTTATGAGACGATACACCCGCTGATGGATTCGCTCATGAAAGAAACTTATGGAGTCATGGTGTACCAGGAGGATGTGATAAAAGTCGCGCACCACTTCGCAAAGCTGACACTGACGGAAGCGGACGTCCTGCGCAGAGGTATGTCTGGAAAATACAGATCACGGCAGGAGTTCCAGCTCGTCCGTGAGAAATTTTTTGAGAATTGTAAAAAGGAAGGATACGATGATTCAATATCCGACCGCGTGTGGTACGAAATTGAAAGCTTTTCAGGTTATTCATTTTCAAAAGGACATTCCGCCAGCTATGCCGTAGAGAGCTATCAAAGTCTTTACCTCAAAGCCCACTACCCCCTTGAGTTTATGGTGGGCGTGATAAACAACTTCGGCGGGTTTTATAAAACGGAATTCTATTTTCATGAAGCGCGCATGAATGGAGGTATTATCGAAGCGCCCTGCGTCAATCGAAGCGAATACCTTACTACTATTTATGGAAAGGAGATCTTCATTGGATTTATCCACCTTAAAAGTCTCGAGGCAAAAATTGCAAAGGAGATCATTGCCGAGCGTATATCCAATGGCGAATATAAAAGTCTGGATAACTTCCTGCGCCGAATAACACTGGGACTGGAGCAAATTCGGATACTGATACGGATGGGTGCATTCAGGTTCACGGGAAAAAGCAAGCAACATTTATTGTGGGAAGCCATGCTGTACTTCAGCAGCGCGAAGACGCGTAATAAGACAACGGTGGATCTTTTTGATACTGAACCAAAGGAGTATCCATTGCCCCTGCTTCAACATAACGAGCTCGAGAACGCATTTGATGAGATCGAACTACTGGGATTTCCGTTGTGCGACCCTTTCAGGCTGCTGGCAACCTCAGAGCGTGGTGATACCGTTGCGCGCGATCTCGGCAACAAGCTGGGAAAGCAGGTGCACATAGTCGGCTATGTCGTCACTACAAAAGATACCGCCACGCTGAAAAATGACCCTATGCATTTTGGTACGTTCAATGACGTTCACGGGGAGGTGTTCGACACGGTTCACTTTCCGGATATAGCAAGAAAATTTCCTTTCCGCGGACGGGGTTTCTATGCAATCAAGGGAAAAGTGGTCGAGGATTTTGGTGTCAAAATAATTGAAGTGAACTGGATGGATAAACTTCCCCTCATAAACAAACGCGCGGAAGAGTTTATGCGCGAGAACATCTATGAGGAGAAAGGGACTAGAATTTAATCCTATTTCAGCAGTGGTACGCGTCCAATTGCTCCGTCAAATAATCCCTTATCTACCGTATAGATCTTAGCGATGGTAGCAAGTTTATTTTCCTCGGTCCGCGGCTGAATGGAAACTTTGCTATCGGTGTCCAGCGAAAGCAACTCTCCCTGGAATATTGCAGACAGCAATTGGTTACCTCCATCATTTCCAGGATAGTAGAAATTATGATCGATCGTCCTTTTAATAACTTTTAACTCCATGGACTCACCGCTCTCGAAAGTATAAGAAAGCGTAAATACGTTTGCGTTCACTTCGCGCATTGAAGCGGTCTTTGCAATGTAAGTGGATTTAGTCTGATCAATGAATTGACTGACAGACCCTGTTGCAAATCCGGTTGAGTTCTCGTCAGAATACTCGATGCCCCATAGAGGTGACAACAACTCTTCCTCAGTAGTGCAAGCTCCTATAGCCACGGAAAGACTTATCAAAAGCAATAGTTTTGTTTTCATAGTCGTTGGCGTTATGAAGTAAAGGGATACAATAAAGACGCCTCCGGGAAGGTTGTGTCGCCATTCACGCATTAGGATCGCTGATCGATAAATCAGAATACCATTCGTCTGTCGCGCATTTCGACGTATTCAGCTTCAAAAACTCATTTTAAACCCGCTTAAAGATGCTTCAGCGACAAGCGCATACGATGGACGAAAGAGCAGCCGGGTATGCGGTTACCTTTGTCCCAAAGAAAATTTGGATTGAATCTCGCAGTTAAAGATCGGAACGTTTCAGCTTTAGGTAGCTGAAGTAATTGAATAGTACCGCCCAGCCCAGTGCTATAGCGACCGATGCAGGATCGACATAATCCTGTATTTCCT
>DASVBA010000178.1:0-3484 GCA_036376095.1 Chryseolinea sp. | reverse complement strand
AGGAACTTTTTTTATGGGACGGTTGATTACCTCTTTAAAATTATCGGCAGTTTCAAAAATCAGCTCAATGTCCTCCAGGGTAATGTTTTTGATACCAAGCAAGTGTTTTTGACTGAGTTTAGACATAGACTAATCCTTGTTGACCAACCAGATTTTGTTTTGTTTATGGCCCTGGGCTTCCAACTCCACCAATACGCGTTGTGAGGCCAGCGTGTTCACCGCTTTCCCCACGTAGTCTGCAGCAATTGGCAGCTCACGGTTTCTCTTTCGGTCGATAAGTACAAGCAGTTCCACCGTTGCTGGCCGGCCAAAAGTTATCATGGCATCCATAGCCGCTCTTATTGACCTTCCAGTGAACAGCACGTCATCCACCAGGACAACTTTTTTACCTTCAATGATAAAAGGAACCTTCGTTTCGTTTGCCAGCGCCGGTGTTTCTCTGCGACGGAAATCATCGCGGTGGAATGTTGAATCCAGGTATCCAAGCGGAATCTCTCTCTTGGTGTCCTTTGTCAGTTTGCCGTGGATGATCTCTGCGAGAAAGATCCCGCGAGGTTGCATTCCCAGGATGACTGAATTGGCAAAATCGTTGTGATTTTCAATTAATTGCTGGCAAAGGCGGCTGATGGTGAGGTCGAGCAGGTCGGAATCGAGAATGAGTTTTTTCTGCATAAGCCGGGCGTAAATATAGTGATTAAGAACAGACAAATGCCAGCGCTGGCCCAACGTTAAATATCGGTCCTAATGCATACTTTTAGCAACGATATGCGATTTCTGATTTCCATTTTTGTTCTGCTACCACCGTTCATCCTGGCACAAGAGGTGCACCGGATCGATGTGAAGGAAGCCATCGACATTGGCGGAATCAAACAGTGGATCTCAATACAAGCCTCAAACAAAGCGCACCCGGTTTTATTATTCCTCCATGGCGGCCCGGGAAATTCAGCAATGGGTTATGCCGAAAAGTTTTCTGGCGAACTACAGAAATACTTCGTCGTGGTGCATTGGGACCAACGCGAAAGCGGGAAGACCGCAGAGTTAAACGCAAGCGATAAACCGCTGTCTGTCGCACTTGCGGAAAGCGATGCCATCGAAGTTATAAACTATCTGCGTCGTCGGTTTACGCGAGAGAAGATTTATGTAATGGGTCACTCATGGGGAGGGTTTCTCGCGATTAAGATTGCTGCGGACCATCCCGAGCTGTTAGAGGCTTGTCTGGCAGTCAGTCCAATGGTCGATCAGTTGGAAAGCGAACGACTGTCTCTCAAATGGATGTTGGATAAAGCAAAACAGGAAAGCAACCGGCAGGCGTTGAAGGAATTACAGTCCGTTAGCATTCCGTTCGCCAATGGTGAGCAATTGTATTTTCATCGGTCATGGTTGTTAAAGATGGCGGGAAGAAAATCGCCTTCAAAATCATTCGTGGAAACGTGGGCAACAAAATGGTTGGCTGTTTTCAATGAAGGCTCGGCTATTAATTTCTTTTCAATCGCCCCGCAGATAGATTGCCCGGTCTATTTCTTTGTTGGACGGAAAGACTTCCAGACGCATTTTAAGCTTACGGAGGAATATTACAACGTTTTGAAAGCGCCAGCAAAGAACTTCTACTGGTTTGAGAATTCGGGACATAATCTGACTACAAGTGAGCCAGCCAGGCTGCAGGAAATAATTATTAACGATATCCTTGCGAAAACTGGCGGCTGAAGATAAAGCCGAAAGCTCGCTTTTCGATCGGCAAACTGAACTGGATAGTTTTAGCTATTTTTGATTGGATTGCCTCTTAAAAGCACTGAATGGAATATGATAAGGTGGTGTGTTTTAACGTTCCTCTTCCTGGGTGCTACAAAGGCTTTCGCCACCCCAAAGTCGGATAGCCTGATCCAGGTTTTAGTCCGGGCAATCGAAAACCGGAATATAAGCGTAAACGCCAGACTTCAACGAATTGACAAATTGAAGAATGAATTGCTGGGCATGGAAGAGGCTTCCCTCGAGCAAAAGTTTTCTCTCTATAATGCGATCTACAACGAGTACAAAACCTTTATCTATGATTCAGCATTTGCGTACGCGCACAAGCTGATTCAAACGTCCTACCAGCTCAAGGATAACTCCCGAATAGGATATGCCCGCGTTCAGCTTGGATTTATTCTTGTTTCGTCCGGAATGTTCAAGGAAACATTCGATTCGTTAGCGGTCGCGTCCGTGCATTACATGGCCGATAGCACCAAAGTTCAATATTATTCCATCATGGCCAGGGCATATTACGATCTCGGTACATACAATAACGATAGCTATTACCTGAACGAATATGCAAGGTTAGCCAACTTGTATATGGATTCCGCCAGAAATCAAAGTAAACCTGATTCATATGATTATTTGTATCTGAGTGGCTTGCAAAACCTGAAGAACGGGAGGCTGAAAGAAGCAATGGAGAATCTCAACAAAGTATTAAAGAAGTTTTCACTAACCCCGCAGAAAAGAGCAGTCAATTGTCACAACCTGAGTTTTATTTATGATTCCATGAACGATACGGACAAAGCCATTGAATACATGGTCTACGCTGCCCTGGCGGATCTTGAAGTAGCGACGAAAGAAACGGCGGCCATGTTTACGTTGGCGAAGCTGCTTCATGACTTGGGAGACGTAAACAACGCGTATATTTTCATTGAACAGGCTATGGATGATGCGGTTTACTATGGAGCTCGTCAACGCAAAGTGGAGATCGGCTCTTTGCTCCCTGTCATTGCTGCTGAAAGACTCAATAGTTCCGAGGAGCAACGTAAACTATGGTTCACCTACGCTTCCGTGGTCACAGCTCTTTCCGTGCTGGTGTTCGTGTTCGTCATCGTGATTGTAAGGCAGTTGAAGAAATTAAAAGCGGCAGAACAAAGAATAACGGATGCCAACGACAGCCTTCAGAGGATCAACCATAATTTGCGCGAGGCGAATGCCATCAAGGATGAATATATCGGTTATTATTTCAACATCAACTCGGAATACATAAACAAGATAGAAGAATTCAAAAAGGCGATTGACCATAAGCTGGTGAACAGGAAGTTTGATGACATTAAGTACATCGTTAATAATGTCGACCTGAAGAAGGAGAGAGAGGCGTTGTACTTCAGTTTCGATAAGGTCTTTCTCAAGTTATTTCCGGATTTTGTGACAACCTTCAATTCCTATTTTGAAGAGAAAGACCGGATCGTGCTAAAAGACAACCAACTGCTAAATACTGAGCTCAGGATATTTGCCCTCATCCGGCTTGGGATCAGCGACACCGAAAAAATTGCGAAGATCCTTAATTACTCCGTGAATACGATCTACGCCTACAAGACCCGCGTAAAAAGTAAGTCCCGGATCGCCAACGAGGAGTTTGAACACAAGATCATGGAGATAAAAACAGCCTGAAGGTCTAATACTTGGTTAATATTTTTACAGACACGTTCTCGCTGTAATGCTCTGACAACCAAAAAATTACAATTAAAAG
>DASVBA010000018.1:0-11107 GCA_036376095.1 Chryseolinea sp. | reverse complement strand
TCATTTCAGTGGTGAAACGGTATCAAGAGAAATTGCTTCTTTGTTGTCATATCGGGCGAGTAACGCTGGGAGTAGTTTTTCTGCAGGCAAATACGGTATGCCATAGGTTCTCTTTGATAAAGTATCTTTAATCCTATTAATAATGCTTATTTCAGATGACGCTCTCCTTTTCAGCAACGGATCGTTTAGCTCACTCAATGCTGATAAACATTGATTGACCACCCATGCATATGGCACGATCCCCGCTCTTTTCAAATCATTTTGAAGGCTTTCTGCTTCCCTCATTGGAGTGGTTTCCGGAAGCGCAACCAATACTATTTTTGCAAATGTCTGATCCTGCAAGAACATGTATGGAGTTTTAATTTTAGCTGAATCCATCGTCTTCAGGATTTCACGATGGTAGCTACCCGTGGTGTCAAGCAGAAGTAACGTATGACCCGTCGGGGCTGTGTCGATCACCACGAATTGTTTTTTTGCTTTGAAGATCGCACTGGAGAAGGCATGAAAGACAGCCACTTCTACCGTGCAGGGGGATTGAAGATCTTCGAGTAGGAGTTTCTTACCTTCCTCATCGAGCTTTGCCCCTTTTTGGGCAACTACTTTATTGATGTAGTTACTTGTTTCGACTTTAGGATCAATCCGTTCAATCACCAGGGTTTCTGGTATTTTGTCCAACTGATTCATGAAATCTTTTATGTGGGCTGCCGGATCTGTGGTGGTTAGAAGCACTTGATGTCCCCGTTTGGCCAACATGGTTGCAATGGATGCGGCTACAATTGTCTTACCTACACCGCCTTTACCCATCGTCATGATTAAGCCGTGGTTGGAAGTTCCCTCGAGGTCATCTACAAGTTTGGAGAGATCTTCAAGAGGATGTATCAATTGAGAGTCAACCGCAATTTCCTCTCGCACAAGTTTCAGTTGAAGTTCTTTATCTAATAATGATCTTAGTTTTGCCACACCTAAAACATTGTAGGGTAGTATTGGATAGTCCGACTTTTCAAGGCTTTGTAATTCAGCCGGTAATGACTTCATGTGTTTTTCCGCCATTTTCTCGATGGCCAGAGCGACAGCGTCATTGCGGTCAATTGCCTTGAATACACCGTTAATCAATAATTTTTGATTTGACATCCCTAATTCCTTCAGCTCCAAACTGGTTCGGGCGGCTTCATTCAACGATGACGTTTCGGGACGAGTTACCAGAAAGAAAGTAGTCTGCTTCGGATCTCTTAAACTAAAGACGACTTTTTTGTATCGCTCCTTGCTGCTTTTCAGAGCGGTAGACGGACCGATGCAAGACGCTCCCTTGGGATTGTTGTCGAGGAAGGTATCCCAGGCGGCAGGCAATTCCAGCAACCGAATGGTGTGACCCGTCGGGGCCGTGTCAAAAATTATTACATCAAATTTTTGTAAACTGCTCTCACCTGTTATGAAGCGCGAGAACTCATCAAACGACGCGATTTCAGTTGTACATGCTCCCGAAAGTTGCTCAATCACTTTTTTTATTTCATCCGGTGGAGCAACTCCCTTAAGTGGATTGATTGCTCTGTCCCTGTACTCCTGTGCCGACACTTCAGGGTCGATATTAATGGTGTAAAGATCACCAACAATTTCATGGGGTGTTATTTCATTCGTTACGGGACTTTGTAGAACGTCCTCTAAATTCGAAGCAGGGTCTGTACTGATTAACAGGACTTTCTTTCCCTGATCTGCTATCTTAATGGCAGCAGCACAAGCCAGCGATGTTTTGCCTACACCACCCTTGCCTGTAAAAAATAGAAATTTGGCTTCCCCGATCTCCACATCCATGGTCTTTTACTTTCCTGAATAAACATGAAAGTTTTCATAGTTAAAATGATTTTAATCAGGACTGTTGCTATTCCGGGAAGGCTGCATCAAATCAGGGGCAAGGTAGACTTCAAATCGTTTGTGTTACCGATAGACAGGTCATTCGTTTATTCGCTCAGACTCCCGCCGGTATCTGCTGAAGAGTTCCGGGGAGATAGTGTTAACTATTTCATCGCCTTTCGTAGTCGTTTTACAGTAATAAACGCAGCTAAGTGGAGTTCATCCAATTCAAAATGTTCGTCGTTCCAAAATTTGAAATACCTTTAAAGGATTAACAACCTCTCAGATTCAGTTTGCCCAATTATTCATTATGGATTTTTTAGTACCCGAAGCCAGGATCCACCTGTTCAAGGGCCGTCAAAAGATTCGATTCGTGATTATATTTGCCTATCTCGATGATCAAACTTTGCTTCGATGTTAACGCGGGACATAAAATAAGACAATTGGCTATGCAGAGAAACGTATGGTTTGTATTGTTGTTTTTCATGTTCAACTTAGGGGCAGGCCCTGTATTTTCGCAATACATAACTGCGGATTCCAAGTTCAGACGCCTGGCGGAAAACATCCAACTTTCCAACTTAAACATCACTGCGATCGCGCAGGATTCAAAAGGATTTCTCTGGGTTGGAACGCTGGACGGACTAAATCGATTTGACGGATATGAGTTCAAAATTTATCGCAACGTTGAAAATGATTCTACTTCATTAGTTAAGAACAGGGTCGAAACTATTTATGAAGATAGTAAGGGCACGTTGTGGGTATCCACGATTAACTCTGGCTTGCAGTATTACAATCGTGCTACGGACGCCTTTTGCCGCATCCCTGAATTCTCTCAACGACACACTCAGGTTTTTATCATCACGGAAGACAAGCAGCGTAATTTATGGATCGGTGGCGCATTCAATGAACAAGCCTTTGTAGCAATGCGTGACCATCGGACAGGCAAGTGGGAGAATTTCCTTCTCTTTCGCGCGGCAGAAGGTATCTATAGCATGTCGCAAATTTCTGAGAATGAATTTTGGCTGGGCTCCCAGTCAAATGGCTTGTTTAGATGGAACAAAAATACCCGTGTTCTGGAGCAGCACTTTTTGCATGATCCTCACAACACCAATAGTCTTCCGGGGAATGACATTCGTAAAATAGTTCCGGACACGGGAGGCAACCTGTGGATCGCAACGCACGACGGCGGACTGTGCAAATTCAACCCGAAGACCAACCGGTACACCAGGTTCACAACAGAATCAACGAATGGAAAACGTGCGCTGCCCAATAACACTATACGATGCATGATAGCCGAGGGTCGTTATCTTTGGATTGCCACTGAAAATGGAGGGCTTAGCAGGATGGACGTGGCCACGGAGGAACTGACCAATTTTTTATACGACAAGGCCAATCCCAACTCCATTATTAATAACTCTATTTGGTCAGTACATAGAGACAGGCAAGGTCGAATTTGGGCTGGTTCTTTCGCCAAAGGACTTTGTGTGCTCGATGTATTGGAGGATAAACTTGCAATCTATGATCCTACTCTCGAAAGTGACCTTGTCAATGTCATTTTTCAGGATTCTAAAAACCGAATGTGGATCGGAACAGAAGATGGCTTGGTGTTGAAGGATAACACTGGCTCGCACCGCTTTCGGTTTGATCCAAAAAACAAGTCCAGCATCAGCAGCAATGCGATAAATTGTGTATATGAAGACAGTAAACATCGCATTTGGGTGGGTGTGTGGAACGGCGGAATAAATCGTTTCGTTGAGAGCTCCCGGGGCTTTGTTCGATACAATCATGATCCTAACCGGAAAGAAAGTCTGACCGATCCAAATGTTTTTAACATTGCAGAATATTCCAAAACGGGTGAACTGCTTGTTTCCACGTTTGATGGGCTGAACATTTTGAAGGATGAGAAAGCCAGCATTTTTGAAAACCCATTTTCATATCCACATGAGGGTGATCAATTCCACTTTACACTCCTGGAAGATAACAGCCATAACATATGGGTGGGTGCACGTAGCGGCCTGAGCATTTATTCGCTGGAGACAAAACAAGTCACACCGATCAATATCTGGGAAGACACGACAAAAACAACCGATCAAATCAATTGTATTTTTGTTGATCATAATGAGACCATTTGGATCGGCTCAAGCGGTGGACTTCATCAGATGGTAAACCCAACAAAGTTTATCTCTTACACTACAAATGATGGCTTACCCGTAGATTTTGTTCAGGGAATATTAGAGGATGAAAAGGGAAATTTGTGGCTCGGAACGAGCAAAGGGCTGTCCGTATTTAATCCGGCAACCAAACAGTTCAAAAACTTTGACGAGAGTGACGGCCTGCTTTCGAACGAGTTGAGGAGAAAGGCATTCTTAAGAATGCAGAACGGTCAAATGTTTGTAGGAGGCAAAGGGGTGAACACATTTTTTCCAGACAGCATTGTGTCGAACCCCCACAAACCTTCTGTTTACATCACTGACTTAAAAATATTCAACCAATCGATCAAGCCAAATACTTCTGATGGCATTCTGAAGAACGATATCGCGGAAACAAAAGAGATTTACCTGGATCACGATCATAATTTTGTTCAGCTTCATTACGTTGGCATCAATTTCACTTCCAGTTACAAAAACCAATATGCTTATAAGCTGGACGGTTTCAATGAAGATTGGATCAACGTAGGTACGCAGCGGTCTGTTACTTTCATGAATCTGGATCCGGGAACCTATACGTTCCGCGTAAAGGCCAGCAACAATGACGGTCTTTGGAATGAAGAAGGCACTTCGCTTATTATCCATGTTTTACCTCCCTGGTGGAAGACCTGGTGGGCACGGTCTTTAGTTGTTCTTACGCTGATTGGCACGGTGACGCTGGCTACGCTGATCCGGGACAGAAGGATCTTAAAAGCGAACCGGGAATTGGAAGATGCCGTCAACCAAAAAACAAAGGAGTTGCAGAAAATAAATCTGGCTTTACGGAAAAGTGAGGAAGAGATCATTGAGAAAAACAGAAAGCTGACTGCGCAAAGCGATGAGCTGGCTGCTCAGAATGAAGAACTCTTACAAAGCCAGGAAGAGGTGTCGGCACAGCGCGACCTCGTTGCCAGGCAAAATGAAAATCTCGAATTGGAAGTTTCTAAACGTACCAATGATCTGGTTGCATACAATCAACAATTGGAACAATTTGCCTTCATTGCCGCTCACAATCTTCGTGCACCCGTTGCGAGAATACTTGGATTAGGACACCTCCTTGCAATGCCTGAAAACACACCTGAGCAAAAAGATGAGATCTATCCAAGACTTGTTCAGACCACCGAAGAACTGGACGGAGTCGTGAAAGATTTGAATACGATCCTCGACTTCAGAAAGAATAGCGAATCTCACCTCATTCTTGTTGACCTGGCTACCGAAGTAGCGAAGATCCGGGGAACGCTGGAACGGGAAATAGCCAATACACAGACCGTTATAACTACTGACTTTGCACAAGCGGAAAGAATTCGCACCGTGAAGCCCTACCTGGAGAGCATTCTTTATAACTTGATCAGCAATGCCATTAAGTACAGAAGTCCGGCGCGCGTCCCCACCATTCACATTAAGACGGAGCTATCAGAAAGTGAAACTTGCCTGAGCGTTTCCGACAACGGTCTGGGTATTGACGTGGCCGCCCACCGTGATAAGCTGTTCACGCTGTACAGCCGGTTTCACATCCACCTTGAGGGAAAAGGATTGGGACTATATCTGGTGAAGACTCAAATCACCGCCCTCGGCGGAAGGATAGAAATTGAAAGTGAAGTAGGCAAGGGTTCAACCTTTAAAGTGTACTTCAAAAATAAACATACTAGTCTCTAACCCCGGAGAGTAAGTGTCTTTAATCAGAAGGTCACCGCTGTTCATACTGATCCGATAAACAATATATATGAAAGAACTGCTCATTACGTCCGTTTTTCTAGTCTGTTATTTATCTCAGCACGCGCAGGAGTTTCAGCCGAATTATGATGAGACAAAAGTCCCGGAATATGTGCTGCCGGATGTTTTGAAAACAACAGACGGCAAATCAGTCCGTAACAAGAAGAAGTGGGAGCGATACAGGCGGGGTGAGATCCTGGGCCTGTTCGAGAATAATATTTATGGCGAAATGCCAAAGGTATACGATAGCATCAGGTATTCGATCGTCAACGAGAATAAGACAAGCATGGAGGGGAGGGGCCATCTGAAAGAAGTTCTGATCGAAGTTTTCAATCAAAGGAAGTCAGTGAAAATAAACCTCGTTCTGTTCGTTCCGAACAATGTAGCAAAGCCGGTTCCCGTTTTTGTCTTGATCAACAACCGAAGCAAAGACAATACAGATCCGACACGGATTTCAAAAAGTGATTTCTGGCCGGCAGAAGTAGTAATTGACGCTGGCTACGCCGTCGCAGCATTCCATGTTGATGACCTTGCGCCAGATAACAAAGATCTCTTTATGAATGGGGTGCTGCAACTGTACCCGGAACAAGTGGAAGCTGACAATGGCATGCGGGCCATAGGAGCGTGGGCCTGGGGCGCTAGCCGTGTAATGGATTATTTTGAAGAGGATCCGTTGATCGATAGAAAAAAGGTTGTGCTGGTAGGGCATTCGCGTGGAGGAAAAGCATCGCTGTGGGCGGCAGCGCAGGATGAGCGATTTGCAATTTGTGTCACGAATTGTTCCGGAAATACTGGCGCTGCATTGGCGCGACGGCAATTTGGGGAAAGAATAGCCGTCATCAACGCAGCTTTTCCACATTGGTTTAATAACAATTACAAAACGTTCAATAATAAAGAACATCTGCTCCCTGTCGATCAGCACATGTTGATATCGTTGATCGCACCGCGACCCGTGTATGCAACCAATGCGTCCGAGGATCTGTGGGCCGATCCGAGGGGAACATTTCTTTCTTTAAAAAATGCAGAGCCGGTTTTTTCATTATATGGGCGGAAGTCGGCACTGCCGAATGTGCCACCTGGCATTGACCATCCTGTTATTCAATCGCCCATCGCGTATCACAATAGAGCAGGCAAACACAACCTTACCTTATACGATTGGACGAGCTTCATAAAATTTGCCGATTATCATTTTAAGATTGTGCGTTAATCGGTTGGGATGCAAGAGACCCAGGCATTACAAAGAAGCAGAGGGTGACGCGACATAGACCTTTGGGTTGATCATTGTCGACATGTTTTCATTACATCCGCGGTGAGATCGTATGTGCACGTGTAATAATCGGGTAAAAGGAATTATGTAAAAGGCAGCTGCTTAAATGTAAATCATATCGCCTGATGATACGTTTAGTATTTAGTAAAAAATTGAAGTAAACTATTATGAAAGGTTATTGCTTATTTGATAACGTGCAGGTACACGACTTTGAAAAATTAGAGGCTTACAAAAAGAAGGCTGCTCCTCTCGTGGAGAAATTTGGTGGAAAGTACATCATACTGGGCGACAACTTCACAGTTGTGGAAGGATCATGGAAGCCGACGTTTCTGGTGATGATCGAGTTTCCTACATACGAAAGGGCGAACGAGTGGTACTCCTCCGAAGAGTATAAGGAAGCAAAAGCACTTCGTTTGTCTACCGTAGATTCAAATGGAATCATCGTGGCAGGCATTCAGTAGGGTGTGAATGGTCAGCCAACGCAATTTATTTCATCAATGCAGACGGACTGAATTTCTATCCTTCTCCAGAATACGGAATTAGTGTTGTGGTACGCTGAGCATTGTATTCGATTCTTTTATAAACTCAAGGCGTATTTCATCGAGCACATCCCGGATAAGCTGTTGATGCGGCAGATCACGTCCTAAGTATTCTACAGGATTGGCCATTACATGCCGCAGCGTTTCATCGACTAACCTCGTCCAGGTCACGTTATCCATGGAGCGTCTCCGGGCGGCAAGCACAGCAAAAAGCGGCTGCAGATTGCGGCGAAATATTCTCTTGTATTTCTTAAAGGCGAAGCTCATGCTGTTTTTAAAAATTCACCTGGAACTGCAGTCGCAGAAGACTTCCCTCCTGATGATTGACTCGTTTCACACCGTCTTCGTACCGCCGGTCCGACACCGTATAGGTAGCCACCATCTCCAATGCTTTAATTGGCTGCCATTCCGCTCCAATTTCCAGATCGTTTACGGTATAGCTCCGCGCATCAAGTTCATGCTTCTTGCCCCCGTCGTAGTACTGGTATCGCACAAAGGGGGTAATCACCTGCTGGCCAAACTTTGCCTGATACGAAGCCATAGCATATCCGCCTTTCAACCGCCGCTGTTCGATCACATTTGTTCCGGGATTGTATTCAGGTCCTGTTCCGACGTTATATTCTGCATTTAACCCAAAAGGTTGTGGATATATAACGAGCGAAGCACCGATTCGCTGATCCTTGTATTCAAAATCGGGATTGACACCCGTAACGCCACTGGTAATACCCGTCACAACGGTCTCGCCACTGTACGCCTGAATACCAGGCTCAATAAATTGCTGCCCGAACTTAAATGGATATGAAACACGCATCACAATTGTCGGTTGTCCATTTTGCTCTGCCCTGTTCGCAGTCTGACCATTGTATACTCCAAACCCGACAACACCGTAATCGCCGGAACCCTTTAAGCCGGAACTGACGAGAAAGGAAAATCGCTCTCTGATTGCCGAGGGTGCCCAATAGGCAAAAATTCCAATATCCCGCTCGTTGTTGAGGGCGCTGTTAATGGGGTCGGCACGGTCCAGCGCGAGGCGGTTTTGACTCGATTGCAGATTTTCGAAGCCAAACGGAACTTTGCTCTGACCGAGGCGTAGTCGAAATTCATTCTTGCTATCCAGTCCGACGTCAAAGTAAGCATCTCGTATCTGTGCGAAATTGTTAAGTCCGGAGCCTGCTGAGGAGGCGAAATCCGGTTGGATATAAATATAGACGCGCTCATGGATCTGTCCGAATAGTATCACACGAATCCGGCGAAAGAAGAAGCCATTATCTCCGCCCCACGACTTGTCACATTGCTCGCATCCCAGGTTTTTGTTGGTTTCAAACAGGCGGTTATAACGTAATTGCGCGTATCCACGAATGCTGATTCGTTTATACCACTCCTTGCCGTTAGGAAGGCTTGTTGAATCTTTTTGCTGCGCGGTGGCCCCGCCAAATACAAATAAAAAGACCAGAAGGAGATAACAGCGCTTGCACGCGACATGCGCCTGATAACTGGAATTTTTGCACGCTGGTGGCATCATTGGCGAATTTTGATGCAATAGAACACCCGCGACTTAATATTCCGATAATGATAGCATAACTTAACTAAAACTTAAATAACATAACATTCCCGTAACATTAGGCGGGTGGTAATTCCCCTACTTCCGCCGAATACCTGTGAAAAAATGCCCCAAGGCTATCACGCTATAGCGAAAATCGGGTTGTTCCGGTTCCAAGAGCTCAGACTCGTTTGCGAAGACAAATAATGAAATCATGAATAACTGTAAAATGGATAGACTGCTTATCCTCGCAAACCGCATTCATACTTATTTGCTTTTCCTGAAGATTAAGCCTCCTGACCATTCAAGGCGTAGTATCGCAATGGGACAAGTGCGTTACGTCGCGAGTTCATTCCTGTTTTCAACATAATAATGGAGTTGAATTGTGACTTAGGGATCTGGCACCGTTTTAGTCCATGCTTAGGAAACTAATACCATAATTATGAATGAGCATGAAACTATTTTAGAAGGTTATAGCACTCAGGAGAAGTCCGCTTACCTGGGGGCAATAGCATCCCTTGCAACAGCCGATCGCGCTGCGTCGCAAGAAGAAGTAGATCATCTTAGAGCATTAGCACAGGCAGCCGAGCTTTCCGACGATCAACAGGAAGATATTATAAATGCCGCCAGAGGCCTATCTGGGGCAGAGTTGAAGCAGTACCTCGATGTATTGCAGAACAGTAAATTAAAATTCTCTCTTATTGCCGACATCATAACCTTTGCTAAAGTAGATAACCGGTATACCGAAGATGAGAAGACCAGCATTAAGCAAATCGCCACATACCTTCACATCGATGAAAACCAGTTCTCACTCCTCGATCAATTTGTGGATAAAGCTACCCAAAATCCCAGTGCTGTTGAGGAAGTACGCAAGCCGGGATTCCTGGAATCGATTGGACTGAAGAATAGATTTGAAAGCGCGGGGATCAATTCAAGTTCATTTATGAATGGACTGCTGGGAATATTAGGACCACTTGTACTAGGAAGAATATTGGGAGGCAGGGGTCGATCCGGCAGCGTTCTGGGCCAGGGCCGCCGTCCCATTCCTTCCGGAGGTGGATTCGGTGGACTCGGTTCCATTTTCTCTATGCTGAATAGCAGCCGTTCATCCGGCGGAATCGGAAGTATCCTTTCTAGGATCTTAAGATGATACACGAACCTTTAAATAAGAGATACTATGGGACTATTGGATTTTTTTAAAAAAGGAGAAGAAAAACCCGTAAAGCGGGAGCCATCTCCGACAGCCAAGCCAAAAACACAACCAGCGCCGCCACAGAATCGCGAGTACGTGATCAAGAGTGGAGACAGCCTTTCAAAAATTGCCAAACAGTTTTATGGAGACGCAGGTGCATGGAAGAAAATATTCGAGGCAAATAGAGACAAGATCACGGATCCGGACTTAATATATCCCGGGCAGAAAATTATTATACCATAATCAAACTTGAATATATATGCGAAACATATTAATCATAGGTCTTATACTATTCATTTCCGCAGGATGTGGTAGTAAGGAGGTAACCAATGAAGAGAAGATTGCGGGGACCGCTGAAAAAACGTGGGAAGCGACGCGCGAAACGGATGCCTCCGGGGATAAGGACAAACTTACACGGGATGAGAAAAAAGAACGGATAACCTTCGCCAGAAATGGCAATGTTCAAATGGGAAATGGCAATGAAAGCATGAGTGGACAATGGTCATTGGAAGGCTCCAATTTGAAACTGCATTTCGCCGGTGAAAATGTAACCGAGAACTTTGTTGTTCTTGAATTGAAGAAAGACGTAATGAAGCTAAAAGCCGGTGATGGTTCCGAAATGACCATGAAACCTGACTAGGCACGACATTCCGTATGTAAAACATAACTAAGCCACCTTATTAACTATAAGGTGGCTTTGTACTTCCTGTTGACGACAACTAAAATTTGCCGCTGTTATTTTTCCCATCAACACCGACGTGTAATAAATGAAGACTTATTCGGATCGCAGTGACCGCACCGGATCACCCATCGACGCCCTGA
>DASVBA010000012.1:0-3676 GCA_036376095.1 Chryseolinea sp. | reverse complement strand
CCAGGGCTGGGAATACGTTGAGCCCGGCAAGATCTGGCAGGGTTTGCTCTTTGTGATCTTCGTCATGTGGGCATTGATCTTATATAAAGCATTACGACCCGCGATATCCCTGAAGCAGCCCTGGGAACTTCCCAACTGGCTTGTGTACACAACGTTTAGCATTCTTATTCTGCTGATCTCAGGTTTCATTGCAACTCCAAAAACAAACTTCGTGATCGCTGACTTTTGGAGATGGTGTGTTATTCACATGTGGGCTGAAGCTTTTTTTGAAGTTTTCACCACCGTGCTTGTTGGATATTTTATGATACTGATGGGTCTCGTCAGCAGGGAGTCCGCAATACGAGTGATCTACCTGGCAACCCTCTTGTTCCTGGGTTCGGGACTGCTGGGTATATCACACAATTTTTATTGGAACGCAAAGCCGGTAGCAACGATGGCGCTGGGGTCCGTCTTTTCCACACTGCAGGTGATACCACTGATCCTGCTGACGTTGGAAGCGTGGAGATTCCAGAAACTCCCAGGACTTGCGCTTGAAAATTCGAGCAATGGCAACAGTGACTCTGCCGCAAAACAGTTCGGCATGACCGATGTATTTCTATTTCTTATTGGTGTTAACTTCTGGAATTTCTTTGGCGCAGGAGTTATGGGCTTTATTATCAATCTGCCGCTGGCAAATTATTACGAGCACGGAACATATCTCACGGTAAACCACGGCCATGCTGCCCTCATGGGAGTCTATGGCAACCTTTCAATCGCCGGAGTACTGTTTTGTTCTAAGCTATTGACTAAAAACACAGCATGGAATCCACGGCTGACAAAACTTTCGTTCTGGAGCATCAATCTTGGGTTGATGCTGATGGTTCTACTTGACCTGTTTCCTGCCGGCATCTTGCAATTCGAAGCGGTAGTTGAGCACGGACTATGGTATGCGCGATCGTCAGAATTTATAGAGCAACCCAGTTTTCAAACGCTTACGTGGTTAAGGATAGTTGGCGGATCAATTTTCACGCTTGGAGGAATTCTTCCCTTAGCTATAATAATTGTAAGCGCATCGCGGAATCTGAAGACTGGATCATCCCCCACGGTAGCCAGGAAACAAAAAGATATTGAGGTTACCGTGTAGGTCGTCAAACCTTGGTCCACAAATGAACGTCGTTTTAAGGTAAACGTGCACAAATCCCGTAGGGATGACATATTGTTAAAACAAAGGTTCTTTTATGGCGAACGAAATAATCTTAGAATCGAACCTCTTCTTTCACCGCGCAACATGCACAAATAATCGTCATAGGCGCACACACCCAGCCCACACCCCGTCGAAGTCACGCAGCTCTATGAAACGCTGGCTTTTTTACATACATGATCCTGATCATAAGAGAAAGCATCGGTTTGTCGTTGCTTTGCGCACGAAATAATATCACTATGCAGACAGCCAAGCTTCACTCCTTCCACATTCCGGTAATGGGCCTTGCCTTTACCGTTGATTCTCCCGTAAAGGTTGCAAGATTCGGGATCAATTCTGTGATCTCAATTATAGAGGACAAGCTCATTGAATTAATGCGCAAACACTATTGCGCTGAATTTAGAATACCGTACACGGAAATCACATCCGATGAACCGGACTACCGCGCACGCAGGATAACGGGCTATCTCAACCTTGTAAACTCCATTGTAAAGGAACAGGTCGAAAAACTAAGACAATCCGCGTTTGAAAAAGGGTCGGACATCGTGAAGTACTTCGAAATGCTTCCGTGCACGAACGTACTTCGGCTCGCTTATGAAAAGATGGTCGCATCCTACAACGATTTAGAAAAAGACGCTATCACCAAATACCTGCGTAGCCAGATCACACCGGGAAAAATTGATGTGAACATCATGACCAAAGTGGACAAGAACAACTATGACAAACAAGGTAATATATTGGTCGATACTTCCGACGCGCTAGCTGCGCTACGTGGATATGCCAACAGCGACCTCACGAATTCTTCCATCATTTTTTCTGCCGGCTTAAATCCCCGGCTGTTCAACTACCTTGAAAAATTCACGGCATTCCAGCCGACGAACGAGGGCACATTCGAAAAAGAAATAATCATTAAAGTCAGCGATTTCAGATCGGCAATTATCCAGGGAAAATATCTTGCCAAGAAAGGTATATGGGTGAGTGAGTTCAGGATCGAGTCCGGACTAAACTGTGGCGGACATGCGTTTGCTACTGACGGCAGTTTACTGGGGCCCATCCTTGAAGAGTTCAAATCAAAGCGCGAAGAGCTATCCCAAACGTTGCATTCTCTTTACTGCGCCGCCCTTGTTTCGAAAAGGTATGATGCTCCCGATACACCGCATCCTATCAGGCTCAGCGTACAGGGAGGAATTGGTACCAGCGAGGAGAATGCATTCTTACTCTCTAAGTATGACATGGATAGTACCGGTTGGGGAACACCGTTTCTACTATGTCCCGAAGCAACCACAGTTGACGATGAGACGCTGAACCTACTGTGTAAAGCACGTGAAAGCGATATAAGTCTCAGTAATCATTCTCCATTGGGCATACGTTTTAATTATCTTAAGAATACCAGCGCTGAAAAAGAACGACTGGAAAGAATAAGAAAGGGAAAACCTGGAAGTCCCTGCACTGAAAAACACCTGGTTGCCAATACGGAGTTTACTACCGAACCTATCTGCACCGCTTCACGTGCCTATCAACGAAAAAAAATCGAACAATTAAAAACGCTTGATCTGGCAAAGGATGTCCTTGATCAAAAGATTGAAGAGGTAACAAGCAAGGAGTGTTTGTGTATTGGACTGAGCAACTCAGCGATCCTTAGGCACAATCTTCCGAAAATAAAGAAGTTTGATGCTGTTACGGTTTGTCCCGGGCCCAATATCGCGTACTTCGATAAGATTGTGACATTGCAGCAAATGGTGGATCATATTTACGGCAGGGCAAATATCCTGGACACTCCCGACCGGCCGCACATGTTCATAAAAGAACTAAGACTGAATGTTGACTATCTGCGCGAAAAGATGCAGTTAATCCGCGGGAACGACTCGAAACTGAGGAAAGAATCGGCGGATTTTGCTAATCAGCTGTTGTCGGGAATTGAATATTATAAGGGCCTTTCCGATGAGATCGAGAACGAAGAAGCATTCCTGCAGCAACTCACGCTGCTACAATACGAAATTGAAGATATGACAATGGTTGGGAGTTGGTGATGTCCGGAAGCTGGTATGATCTCAGGGCTAAAGCCCGGGATGCGTTGGTCTTGGAATCTCCGCCATAAATGGCGGAGTTAGAAAATTAGTCTCCTTGATGAGATTTTTGAGACGAGGGTGATGACGAAGGAACGTTCCTGCAACAACTCACACAGTTGCAATACGAAATTGAAGATATGACAATGGTTTGGAGTTGGTGAAGTCCAGAGGTGGTATGGTCTCAGAGCTAACGCCCGGGATCGTCTGGCCTTGGAATCTCCGCCATAAATGGCGGAGTTAGAAAGTTAGTCTCCTTGATGAGATTTTTGAGACGAGGTGATGACGAAGGAACGTTTCTGCAACAACTCACACAGTTGCAATACGAGATCGAAGATTTGACAATGGTTTGGAGTTGGTGAAGTCCAGAGGTGGCATTGTTTCAGGGCTAAAGCCCGGGATGCGTTGGTCTTGGAATCTCCGCCATAAA
>DASVBA010000177.1:0-5332 GCA_036376095.1 Chryseolinea sp. | reverse complement strand
TAACGATTAACGATTAACGATTAACGATTAACGGCTATGGATAGAAGAAAGTATTTAAAAACGCTCGCGGTGGGATCAGTTGGAGCAGGTATTCTCATTCAGTGTGAACCAAAGGCAGAAAAGGCGGCATCTGCCCCACCCCCTTCCTTCACATACGATCGGACTCCTGAAGAACTGGAACGCGAAAAGAAACTTCAGTCAGAAAAGTTTTTTGATGAGCATGAGATGAAGACAATAACAACATTATCGGATATCATCATTCCGAAAGATGAAGTTTCGGGCAGCGCTTCTGATGCCGGTGTCCCCGCATTTATTGAATTCATAGTAAAAGATATGCCTGATTACCAGACACCATTACGCGGAGGCATTAAATGGCTGGATATTCAGTGTATGAAACGTTACGGGGTTGACTTCGCTTCGTGCAACGCACAGCAGCAAATCGAAATCGTGGATGAGATTGCATTTCCTGAAAAAGCCAAGCCTGAGATGCAGCAAGGCGTTTCCTTCTTTAACACCATGCGCGACCTTACCGCCTGCGGTTTCTTTACCAGCAAAATCGGAATTGAAGATCTGGGTTATGCTGGAAACAAGCCCAATCAATGGGACGGCGTTCCCCAGGAAGTTCTCGATCAGTACGGTCTTAAATACGATGCAAAAACACTTGAGATAAGTGTTAAGTTTGATAGCTAAGCGTGTAAAATCGATCGTGGTTTCAACGCGTGACAAATGTGCGTGGCGATCACCTCATCAAAGATTTATTAAGGCGTGACTTTCAGTTCAAAAGTTCCGTTTTGAATAGTTGTACCGTCGAATGTCAGTCCTGAGAAAGTTCCTCTTATCGTTGACCCATCGTAGAAGGTAATTAATACAGTAAAATTATCTGTCTCCGCATGATAACCCGTCATAGACCACGGGTCCAGCCCGGAAATTTGGTACTCAAAATTCACGTTGGCGGCTTCTATCGGAGGACTCTGCTCGTTTATAAATGAGGCCGGCAGATCGAACCGAAAATTAACTCTGTTAACCGTAACGTTGTCGTCCAATTTCTGATGAAGAAAGACGGCTAACGCTCCCGGTGCATTTTCGTGATCTATTCTGTAAAAATCGAATACTTCCTGCTGACCAGACGCGGTAAATTGTATCCTGTCTAACGTACTCTGCGGAACTTCCTTGTTCACACATCGGCAGTGCATTCTGAAACTGATTAACGTTGCTCCATATTCAACCGCCGCCTTATAAGAGTTGAAATAAAACAATGAAGACCGGATACTGGCCGCATCGTCCCAAGCTGGTGTGCTGGTCCAATAAAAAGATTCCTCCTGCGCACCAAACTCTTCGATCATGCGATTGTAAGCCTTGCCCGGATCCCCAATGCTTTCACCGTCATAAATATATCCGCCGAAATATGTATTGAGCGCAACCCAATCATTCATGGTCGGCACTGACCATCCGGGAGGACATGCATTTAATCCCTGCTGATAACTGTAAACCGCATCGTCATTAAAGCGCAGATCCTCAGCAAACCACAATGTTCCATTCACGTTCATCACGCGGTAAGTTTTGTTATCACGGGGATCGGTAAATTCGGAAAAAAGGTCCGGATCGGTACATGAACCAATGGTCACCATGAACAAGACCATCATGAAGAATAAATTGCTCCTTGACTTAATGGATCTCATTCATTCTGCTCTTTTAAGATGCACCCTTGAGGTTGAATTACGAGTGCCCGGATTGTAGCCAACCATTTCACTCACGCCTCCTGTACAAGATCGCAATTTTTTGCCAATGTCATACGTGCAACCACCTTTGTTATGTTATTAATGAAACATGTTTTGCTACAAAAAAGCCCAGCCCCTGAATCAAATTTCATATATTTACAAGTAAGTAAATTGACGATTTGAAATTCAAAACAAGCAATGTATGAAGGACAATTTTGAATCCGTACCCCTGAAGAATCTCGATGACTGGGAGGATGATCTTTTGCGCCGATATCCCGATCCCGATTCAATAGCAGAAGGAAAGTCGACTGAGCAGTACCGCAATTACGATAACCCTGAACGCGATACCGTCAGGGAATTCTATAAACTCAATCACACCTATCAGACCTATGATTTTGTTCTGAACAAAAAAGCTGAGTTCCTGAAGTTCGATAAGAAGGAGATGCCTATTTGGGCAGCTTATGATTTTCTCAATCAGCTGGTTGATGACTCCGATCCTGACACTGACTTAGACCAACTTCAACATTTGCTGCAGACTTCGGAGGCGATCCGCAAAGATGGTCATCCCGACTGGATGGTGTTAGTGGGACTGCTACACGACATGGGAAAGGTGCTATGTCTTTTCGGAGAGCCACAGTGGGCTGTCGTCGGGGATACATTTCCTGTTGGTTGCGCTCACTCGGATAAAATAGTTTATCCGGAATTCTTTAGCCTTAACCCAGACAGCACTAACCCTGCATACAATACAAAGTACGGAGTATACTCTCCTAACTGCGGATTGCGAAACGTTCATATGTCTTGGGGGCATGACGAATACGTCTACCACATGGTAAAAGACTATTTGCCGGAACAGGGATTATATCCGCTACGGTATCACTCTTTCTATGCACAGCATCGCGAGCATGCCTATAATCACCTGATGGATGAGCACGATCACGAGATGTTCAAATGGGTGAAACTATTCAACCCTTACGATCTGTATTCTAAGAATCCGAATCCACCCGATTGGAAAGCACTACGTCCTTACTATGAAGATCTAGTCGCCAAATATCTGCCTGCTACTTTGAAATTTTAGCGGGATAAAATGTACCTTAAGGAGGCGAACATTAATTCAATTAGTGTTCGCTTTTTTATTTAACCCCGGATAGCACGATGAATAAACTATACCCCGAGGACTATGTTGTATTCCTGCTTTACTTCATCATCGTTTCCGGATATGGCTTTTATATTTATAAAAAACGACAAACCACATCTTCAGACTCCAAAGCGTTTTTTCTTGCAGAAGGAGCATTGACATGGTGGGCAATCGGTGCATCGCTCATCGCATCGAACATTTCTGCAGAACATTTTATCGGCATGTCGGGATCGGGTTTCGCCCTTGGCCTTGCGATCTCAACCTATGAATGGATGGCTGCAGCCACACTCATCATTGTCGCGGTCTTTTTTATACCAATCTACCTGAAGAACAAGATCTATACGATGCCCCAATTCCTGGCGACGCGTTACAACAATAGCGTGAGCACGGTAATGACTATCTTCTGGCTGCTGGTGTATGTTTTCGTGAATCTTACTTCCATTATCTACCTGGGTGCTATTGCGATCACTTCAATTTCCGAAATAGGTTTTGGGTGGTGCATTGCGGGCCTCGTTGTTTTTTCCGTCATCGTAACGCTCGGAGGGATGAAAGTCATCGGTTACACCGACGTGGTCCAGGTGCTGGTGCTAATGATCGGAGGGTTGGTCACCGCATATCTGTCATTGAGTTTGCTTTCGGAGAGATTTGGTCATGGAGGCGACGTATTGAAAGGGCTTTCTCTATTAAGGGAAAAAGCAGACACTCACTTTCATATGATCTTTGCCTCCGATCATCCCTTTTACAAAGACCTTCCTGGGCTTTCAGTTCTCATTGGAGGGATGTGGATTAACAACCTTAATTATTGGGGATGCAATCAATACATAGTTCAACGCGCCTTGGGAGCCGACCTGAAGACGGCGCGAAACGGGATTCTCTTCGCCGCATTCCTCAAGCTCTTAATCCCTATCATCGCCGTATTACCTGGAATTGCAATGTACGTATTACATCAGGAAGGAATGTTTCAAAGGGAGATGATGGATGAAAACGGCATTGTGAAACCCGATCATGCTTACCCTATTCTGATGAACCTTTTACCGGTCGGACTAAAAGGGGTTGCTTTTGCAGCGTTGACCGCGGCGATCGTAGCCTCCCTTGCGGGAAAAGCAAACAGCATTTCGACCATTTTCTCCCTTGATATCTACAAAAAGTTCATTCGTAAGAATGCCAGCGACCGCAGCGTCGTTCTCACAGGGCGATACACAGTAATTATTTCTATGGTCATCGCAGGCCTGGTAGCCCCGGCGTTGAGAACGCTGGATCAGGCTTATCAGTTTATTCAGGAGTATGTTGGATTTATTTCTCCGGGCGTGCTGGCAATTTTTCTCATGGGACTATTCTGGAAACGAGCGACATCGGCTGCAGCGTTGACCGGCGCCTTGTTGACCATTCCGCTCTCCACGCTCCTGAAATTTCTTCCGTCGCTTACCAATGGCAGTTTCCCTGACTTTCCGTTCCTGGATAGAATGACCATCACGTTTGTCTTTATCGTGATCGTAATGTTCGTTATGAGTCTACTATGGCCGGAGAAAAAGAAAGATTCAGAACAAATCGAGATTGACCCGCGAATGTTCAAAGTGACGCCCGCTTTTACCGTTGGCTCCGTGCTTATCTTTGGAATTCTCGCAGCCCTCTATACTGTGTTTTGGTGATGGGTTAGGAGTTAGGAGATAGGAGTTAGGAGTTAGGAGTTAGGAGTTGGGAGTGGGAGTTGGTGTGTTGTGCGAGCAAGGCAAGTTACAGATAAATGTTAGTTGCATGGTCACACCCCGGCTCATGCCCCAACCCATAACTCCTAACCCATAACTCATAATTTCTTTCCGTCCAACGGCTTATTGTGCCACCAGCTTGCAAGCAAGGAGCCCGTAATATTCATCAGTGGTGCAAATACGGCTGGCGCCAGGCCGACGGTTGCAATCTTACCCATTGCCAGGGCGATGCCGGAAGCGAGGCCTGCATTTTGCATTCCAACTTCAATGGCAACTGTGCGACAATCGCGCTCTGGCATTCTCAACGACCTGGCAGCCCAATAGCCAAGAAAATAGCCCGCGATGTTGTGAATCAGGGAGGATACGATCAGTAAAGCGCCAATTTGTAACAGACTATTCCTGCCAGCGGCAGTAATTACGACGATGATCAAACCAATGCCTGCCATTGATACGTAAGGCATCGCGTCATGCAACCATTGCGCCTTCCCTTTGAAAATTCTATTGAATGCTAGTCCGCCACCAATAGGCAGTATAACCATCTTGATTATGTCCCACATCATTTTCATTATGTCGACTTCGATAAATTCGCCAGCGAGAATGCTCATCAAGAACGGTGTGACAAAAGGAGCGAGTAATGTCGTGACAGTAGTCAGGGTAATTGAAAGCGCTAGATTGGCTTTCGCGAGGTAGGCCATAACGTTGGATGCTAATCCGGCTGGCGAACAACCAATCAGCACAATCCCTGCTGCTACTTCCGGCGGAAATTGTAAAAC
>DASVBA010000864.1:0-3753 GCA_036376095.1 Chryseolinea sp. | reverse complement strand
CTGAAATGGCTTTTCTTATGGAGGCCCACAACGGCTTATCGGCAAAAATTACTGAAGAAGCGGGCTTCAAGGGGATCTGGGGAAGCGGACTTTCGATCTCAGCGGCGCTAGGAGTTAGGGACAACAATGAGGCCTCGTGGACGCAGGTGTTGGATGTGCTTGAATTTATGAGTGACGCTACTACTATTCCAATCTTGCTTGATGGAGATACTGGCTACGGCAATTTCAACAATATGCGCCGCCTTGTTAAAAAACTTGAGCAACGTGATATTGCAGCGGTTTGTATTGAGGACAAGCTTTTCCCAAAGACAAACTCATTCATAGGTGGAGAAAATCAGCCTTTAGCCGACGTCGATGAGTTCAGCGGAAAGATCAAAGCTGCCAAAGATACGCAGACCGATCCCGACTTCATGGTTGTAGCTAGACTAGAGGCGTTCATTGCCGGTTGGGGACTTGATGAAGCATTGCGCCGCGCCGATGCTTATCATCGGGCGGGAGCCGATGCAATTCTTTGTCATAGCAAAAAGGCAGACTCGTCGGACATTGACGCATTTATGAAAGTCTGGGGAAACCGTTGCCCTGTGATCATTGTACCTACTAAATATTACTCAGTTCCAACTGAACATTTCAAAAAAGTGGGGATCAGTACTATAATCTGGGCAAACCATAACATGCGTGCCTCAATAAAGGCCATGCAGGAAACATCAGCACGCATCTTTGCACAACAATCGTTGATCAACGTCGAAAGCAAGGTTGTGTCTGTGAACGAGATCTTCCGTCTGCAGGGAGCCGATGAACTTGAAGCAGCGGAGGATAAATACCTTCCAACCACAGGTAAAAAAGTAAATGCCATCGTTCTGGCGGCGAGTCAGGGTTCCCTGGGTGAACTCACAAAGGAAACTCCAAAGACACTGTTGGAAGTTAATGGCAAATCGCTGCTTGCAACTCAGGTTGACGAATTCAATCAGCTTGGAATCAAGGATGTAACTGTAGTTAGGGGTTTCAAGAAAGACAAAGTGAAGCTTAGCAACATAAAAACGGTAGACAACGACGACTTTGCCGGATCGAAAGAGTTGTACTCCTTGTTTCTGGCTAAGGATCAGATCAAGGAAAATACGCTGATCAGTTATGGAGATATTATCTTCAAGCGATATGTGTTGCATGAACTGCTGAATGATCAAAACAACATCACGCTTGTGGTCGACGCCGACTGTGATGAAAAAGGTACAGACAAAGATTTTGTTCACGCTTCCGAAAAATACGACCGGACAAACTACCTTGGTGCTTCTGTTTTCAAGAGGATGGGTTCCACGCTAAAGAATGAAGAGATTTCCGGAGAATTTATTGGATTATGGAAAGTTAATAAGACGGGAGCGGCACAAATAACTAAAGCGTTGGAAAAGCTAAGCAAGTCGCCGGACTTTAAGTCGATGACGTGTACGGATCTTTTCAATGAGGTGGCGAAGGAAAACACAATAGCTGTAAAATACATAAGCGGTGCGTGGCTTGATGTGGACACGCTTGTTGATCTTCAGAACGCAGGGAAGCTTCGTCTATAATACTAATTACAGGAACAGATGATAAACACGACAGCATTCGGGGATGAACTGAAGGCCATGGGATTCGAATTCTATTCAGGAGTTCCGTGCTCCTTTTTGAAATCGTTGATAAACTACGCCATCAATGAATGTGATTATGTGATGGCCGCCAATGAAGGTGATGCTGTCGCGATCGCGTCGGGTGCCAAACTAGGGGGAAAGAAGTCTGTGGTCCTGATGCAGAATTCAGGACTTACAAATGCGACTTCGCCATTGACTTCTCTAAATTATACTTTTAAACTTCCTGTTCTCGGGTTCGTGAGCCTTCGGGGCGAACCTGGACTCAAAGATGAGCCGCAACACGAACTCATGGGTCAGATAACAGAAAAGATGTTGTCTTTAATGGAAGTAAAATGGGCCTACCTTTCCGACGACATGGAAGAAGTGCTCAAACAACTGAAAGAAGCAAATGAACACATTGAAGCAGGCCGAACGTTTTTCTTCGTGGTGAAGAAGGGCACGTTTGGCGATGTTAAGTTGAAGGAGCAGTCGCTTGAAAAGCGCACTAACAAGATCATGGACAGGTCTAACGCTACGCCTGCATTACCCATTCGGACGGACGCATTAAAATGTATTTCTGACCTCGCCGACAAGGACACTATCCTGCTGGCGACAACAGGAAAGACAGGCCGCGAACTTTTTGAAGTCGAGGACAAACCCAATAACCTGTACATGGTCGGTTCTATGGGATGTATTAGTTCCCTGGGACTTGGCTTGGCACTGGCAAGACCTGACAAAAAAGTTATAGCTATCGACGGCGACGGATCCGCGTTAATGCGGATGGGTTCATTCGCAACGAATGCTTATTATCAGCCCACGAATTTGCTTCATATTTTACTTGATAATAATGCCCACGACTCCACGGGAGGGCAGGCTACCGTTTCGCACATCGTGGATTTCGCTGCGTTTGCTGCCGCTGTCAGTTATCCAACCGCATTAAAAATTAATTCACTTACGGAGCTTGAGCAGGCTATCAGACACTGGAAACAGGATGGAGACCTTACGTTCATACATCTCCAGATATCACAGGGCTCTCCACCGGAGCTCGGAAGGCCGACAGTAAAACCCTATGAGGTCAAGGACCGTCTACTGAAATTTATTTCCGCATGACACGTTTAGATACGGCAGTTATTCTGGCAGCGGGAATGGGCACGCGCCTCAAGGGGCACACACAAGAAAAACCGAAAGGGTTCCTTGAGATTGACGGGGATTCGCTTATCGAACGATCTATAAAACATCTTCTTGATCACGGCATTTCCAGGATCGTGATCGGCACCGGATACTTTCACGAGCATTTTGACGAGCTGAAGGACAAATTTCCGGGAATAACCACGTTGCGAAATGTCGATTATGCCACCACGGGAAGTATGTACACTCTCTACGTCGTTCGTAACTTGGTGGCAGGACCATTCCTTTTATTGGAAAGCGATCTCCTTTACGATCCGGCAGCGTTGAACTATCTGCTATCCGATGTGCGGCCCGACATAATTCTGGCAAGCGGCAAAACCAATTCCGGGGATGAGGTCTACATTCAGCATTCGACCGGCGGTCTGCTTGAAAACATGAGTAAGGATCGCACCCAGCTGAAACACATTAGCGGAGAGCTCGTCGGTATTTCGAAGATTTCACCATCGTTACTAACGAAAATGGTAAACTTTGCCGGAAGTTATTTCTCTAAAGGAAGCAGAATGATGAACTATGAAGATGCGCTGGTCGGTGCGTCTGTTGAACACGAAATTTTTATTAAGGTGATCGATGATCTGGCCTGGTGCGAGATCGATGACGAAGCTCATCTTCAGCGCGCAATAAATTTGGTGTATCCAAAAATTCTCGAAAGAAGCAGTGCCAATTCATAGATAGGGGAAAAAATCCTTTTTTTGCGGGGAATTACAGTTATGAAGAAGCGATTGATACTTTTATTTTCCGGGTTTGTAGCGTGGACGATCTTTTTTCTTTTAGCCAGAGCGTTTTTCCTTGTGTACCATGCCAATCTCAGCGCTGAGCTATCGATCCCTGACATATTCCTTGTCTTCGTTCACGGTATACGAATGGACTTTTCAATGGCAGGTTACTTCAGCCTACTGCCGGGACTGATATATGGCCTCTTTTTTTTCGCAAATGGCAAAAGCCTGTGGAGATTTTGGGCTGCCTACCA
>DASVBA010000174.1:0-5871 GCA_036376095.1 Chryseolinea sp. | reverse complement strand
GAAGTGCCGGAATTGTATTTTCTCCTCCTTCGAGTGAAAAACGTTTTTGTCCCAGAAATTTGGTGTGAAGGAAATTTTCAAACACTACTGCCTCATTCAGTTTTGTGAGGATTCTTTTCTTCTCATCGATCGACGGGTTGTATTTGAAATACTCCTGTTCGCATTTTTCAAAGAACCAGGAACGAACGGCATCGTTACGTATGAAGTTATATTCAAACCCAACGGGACCGAGATACACGGTGTTTAGTTTTTCGATGATCTTTCGAAGGGTGGCTTTCCCCATACCAATTTCAGCACCAACGTCAAACTCAACGTCGAGGTCAGCGTCGGTAAGGCCTACGTTTTTATGATCGAAGTTCACATGGTGATTTCTTCTTTCGCGTACGGGGTTTGTTTTTGATTTTAAGTGGCCAAATGAGCGATAGACGAAGATCAGGTTTCGGACCTGGGTTTCCTTGATGGAGATCGTCTCGTCCACCTCCGTACCGTGGCCGTTGTCCCCGTAGCGCTGCGCGGAGAAATCATAACCTTCAAAGAACTTTTGCCAGGTTAGATCGACAGATGAAGGGTCCTTCTTGTAAGTTTGATAGAGCTGATCGATATAACCCACGTCAGCGTTAGATATATATGAATATTTGTCCATGATTTTTTCGAAAGCCAACAAATGTAGAGAAGGCTTACTATATAAAAAAATTGGATACTCGCGTAAGCAAATATTTATCCCTCGCCCCGAAAAGCCTTTTTTGATCAAATTTTGCCGTTGGCTGTCAGGAAATTTCCCTTAAATTTGCGGACTTTAAAAAAACGGACGAGTTCCACATAGAATTTTAAACTAAAAATTGTAATGGTTAAAATCAGACTGGCCCGCAGGGGCCGCAAAAAACTGGCAATGTACGATGTAGTCGTAGCCGACGCCAGGGCACCACGCGATGGTCGCTTTATTGAAAAAATCGGTACCTATAACCCCCTAACGGTGCCCGCCACGATTGAGCTCAATGATGAACGAGCATTCAATTGGTTGATGAATGGCGCGCAGCCATCGGACACGGTAAAAGCCATGTTATCTTACCGGGGAATCATGCTTAAAAAGCATTTGCAGATCGGTGTTATCAAAGGAGCTTTAACACAGGAGCAAGCTGATACCAAGCTCGCAGAATGGTTGAAGGACAAAGACGCAAAGATTGCAGCCAAGCACAGCAAAGTTACACAGTCTAAGGAAGCTGATGCCAAAGCAAGAAAGGCAGCAGAAACCAAGATCAAAGAAGCTCGCGCTGAAGCCATACGTAAAAAAGCCGAAGTTGCTGCTAAGGCAGAAACGGAACAGCCAGCAGGAGAATCAGAAGCCCCTGCAGCGGAGGCAACTGAGCAGGCATAACCTGTTGCGAACAACATTAGAATGCCAATGCGTTATTTATGCATTGGCATTTTTCATTTAATGCTTATGGAAATCAGCGCCTGCTTTAAAATCGGGTATGTCGTGAAGACACATGGTCTGAAAGGAGAAATCACCATTTCTCTAGATGGATTCTCTGCTGAGGACCTTGCCTCTATCCAGAATGTATATCCGCTATTTATTGAAATCAATAACCGGCTGGTACCTTACTTCATACAATCACTCTCGGAGAGCGGAACAAAGGCATTTGTAAAATTGGAAGACGTAAACACCGTTGAAGACGCGTCTAAACTTGCAAAACGGTCGTTGTATTTGCAGAAAGCAGCACGGCCGAAGTCGCAGCGTGGCGAATTCTATGATGATGAGATCATTCATTTTGCGGTCACTGATGAAGTGTTAGGTCCGCTGGGTAACATTGTCGAGGTGATCCAGGCAGGACCCAATCGCCTGCTTGTGCTTGATCACAATGGAAAAGAGCTTATGATTCCTGTAAACAGTCCTTTTATTAAGCGTGTTAACAAAACCAAGAAGGTAGTTACAGTAAGTCTTCCGGAAGGGTTTTTAGATATTTAGATTATGCATCTGGACATTATTACATGCCTGCCACGACTGATAGAAAGCCCGTTCTCCGATTCTATTTTAAAGCGCGCACAGGCGAAGGGCCTTGTCACAGTCAACATAATTGATTTGCGGCAATATGCCACCGGCAAGCACCGAACAACCGATGATTATGCATTCGGCGGGGGCGCCGGCATGGTAATGATGATCGAACCCATCGACAATTGTATCTCCTATTTGAAATCTCAGCGGACATACGATGAAGTCATCTATACCAGTCCGGACGGGGCTCGCCTTACTCAATCGATGGCAAACGAGCTAAGCCTAAAAAGAAATCTTATTTTGCTGTGTGGGCATTATAAAGGTGTGGACGAAAGGGTCCGGGAGCACCTGGTGACGCGCGAAGTCAGCATTGGCGACTATGTACTATCTGGCGGGGAGCTCGCCGCCGCAGTCATTGCCGATGCAGTGATCCGACTCATTCCAGGCGTGCTGTCGGACGAAACATCTGCACTCAGCGACTCATTTCAGGACGGTCTGATTGCACCGCCCGTATACACCCGTCCAGCCGAGTACAAGGGCTGGAAGGTACCGGAAGTGCTGCTTTCCGGACATCAGGCTAATATTGAAGAATGGAGACACGACCAGTCGATAGAGAGGACAAAAAAAAGGCGTCCAGATCTGCTTGGAAACCCCTGATTGCGTTGTTTTTGACAATATTCTAGAATGACAGCTTCGCTATTTTCAATTCTTTCCCTACATTTGCAGTCCAATTTTCAAAACCATCGAGTTATGGCCGATCTAATCAAACTAGTTGAGCAGGAATATGCTAAAGTGCGTGAAAAACACCCGGCGTTTAAACCTGGGGATACTGTGAATGTACACGTTAAGATAAAAGAGGGTAATAAGGAGCGGATCCAGCAATTCCAGGGAACGGTTATCGAACGCAGAGGACCCGGTACTAACGGAGAATCCTTCACGGTTCGTAAGATTTCGAACGGCGTCGGTGTTGAACGTATCTTCCCTATCGTGTCTCCAACGATTGATAAGATCGAACTTATCAAGGGAGGTAAAGTCCGCAGGGCGAAACTATATTACCTCAAGGGCAAGCAAGGTAAAGCAGCACGTATCAAGGAGAAAATCTGACGGATCTATTCACCGAAATGACAGTAATAGAAAGCCATCCATTAGGGTGGCTTATTTTTTTGCTAAGCTCAGTTTATGGCGGCTCTTGAATACGATTGAAAGGTCCCAAAAACCTCGAAATTTGCGCGTATTAGCATACTATCAAATAATTAATAACTTTGTCCCCTCGCTAAAAAAACCAATTATGGCAAGAAATATCGCAGACCTCCTCGGTAAGGATTCAGATTACCTTCTCAAACACAAAAGCAAGACGATATCAAAGGATCAGTTACATACACCTAATCCGGATTCCGTAGATAAAATCTTTGGACAAACCAGCCGCAATACTCAGGTGCTGCGAAGTCTGCAGGCGCTCTTCGGAGCAGGCCGCCTTGCCAACACAGGCTTTGTATCCATACTTCCTATTGACCAGGGCATAGAACATAGCGCCGGCGCCTCATTTGCAAAGAACCCGGCTTATTTCGATCCTGAAAACATCGTCAAGCTTGCGATCGAAGGCGGTTGCAACGGAGTCGCTACTACTTTTGGTGCACTGGCAATGAATTCCCGCAAGTATGCACATAAGATACCGTTCATCGTAAAGATCAACCACAACGAGCTATTGACCTATCCAAACAAAGCTGACCAGATCATGTTTGGCTCCGTAAAAGATGCTTGGAATCTCGGTGCGGTTGCCGTTGGAGCAACCGTGTACTTTGGTTCAGACAATTCAACCCGTCAGATCATGGAAGTAGCTCAAGCGTTCGAGCAAGCCCATGAACTTGGAATGGCTACTATCCTTTGGTGCTACACACGAAATAATGCTTTTAAGAAAGATGGAGTAGATTACCACACTTCGGCTGACCTTACCGGCCAGGCCAATCATTTGGGCGTTACTATTCAGGCAGACATTATCAAGCAAAAGCTAGCCACAAACAACGGAGGTTATAAGGCGCTTAATACAGGTGGAAGCAGCTATGGCAAGCTGGATGAAAGAATCTATTCTGAGCTTACCTCCGATCACCCCATTGATTTGTGTCGCTATCAGGTTGCCAATTGTTTTATGGGGCGCGCAGGGCTGATCAGCTCAGGGGGCGAATCCAAGGGCGAAAGCGATCTTGCAGATGCAGTGCGCACTGCTGTCATCAACAAACGCGCTGGTGGCATGGGTCTGATTTCCGGCCGCAAAGCTTTTCAGCGTCCGTTGAAGGAGGGAGTCGAGATTCTCAATGCGATACAGGACGTTTATCTGGATAAAGCTATCGACCTGGCGTAATTTTATTATTGAAGCCGATGGACTATATTGTTCGTCGGCTTTTGTTTTCCTAAAAGGTTTCAACTATGTCTTGGTTCAAACGAAGTGACAAGGGAATTTTAACACCTACAGAATCAAAACGTGAAGTACCGGATGGTCTTTGGTTTAAATCACCTGCAGGAAAAATAGTTCATACCAGAGAGTTGAAGAATAATGCCTACGTTGTCCCCGACGAAGATTACCATGTACGCATCGGCTCTGAGGAATACTTCGAAGTTCTCTTCGATGAAAACAAATTCACAGAATTGGATCCAAACATGGAATCAGCCGATCCGCTGAAGTTCAAAGACACTAAACCTTATCCCAAGCGAATTAAAGAAACGCAGGAAAAATCCGAGCTCAAGGATGCTGTGCGCACAGCGTTCGGTAAAATGAACGGGCTCGATATTACCATTGCTTGTATGGATTTCAGTTTTATAGGCGGCTCTATGGGATCCGTTGTAGGTGAAAAAATCGCGAGGGCGATGGATCACAGTCTTAAGCACAATAAGCCGTTTCTGATGATATCGCGCTCTGGCGGTGCTCGTATGATGGAAGCGGGTTTATCCTTAATGCAAATGGCAAAAACAGCTGCAAAGATTGCGCTTCTTGACCAGGCAAAGATCCCTTATATATCCCTGTTGACGGACCCTACTACCGGTGGAGTAACCGCCTCTTATGCGATGCTTGGTGACTTCAACATAGCCGAACCAGGTGCTCTGATTGGTTTCGCCGGACCAAGAGTTATCCGCGAAACGATTGGAAAAGACCTCCCCAAGGGCTTCCAGAGCGCGGAATTCGTATTGGAGCACGGCTTCCTCGACTTTATTGTGGACCGCCGAAATCTCAAAAGCAGGCTATCGACCCTGCTTCGAATGCTTCAACAATAGTCCGTTTACGAACGACTTTTTCCTTTTCCGGACGTACTGACCTTCCTTCCTGCACCATTTGAGGTCTCCCTGATGGTTCATTTCATGGCATACGGATTGACAGTTGAACTAGTTCAAATCCTTCTGAACTCATGCTAAAAAACTACTTCAAGGTTGCTTTCCGAAGCCTCGTAAAACAAAAAGTTTACACGTTCATAAATGTCTTGGGGCTTTCCGTGGGAATCGCAAGTTGTCTGCTTATTACCATGTTTGTCGTTGATGAGTTTTCATACGACAAGTTCCATAAGGAGGCAGCCAACATCTACAAGATCGTTCTGGAAAGGAAGTATCCAAATCACGTCACAAACTATGCGGTGATCCCTCACTCTTATGCGGATGTTATCGTTCAGGATTTTCCTGAGGTGCGACAAACGGTAAAGATGGCCGGCGCGATAAACAACGTGATTGTCAATTACACCAACGAGCAACAAGAAGTGAAGCAGTTTGAAGAAAACTTTATCATGGCTGCCGACTCCAACTTCTTCGACGTTTTCAGCATTAAACTTTTGCAGGGAGATCCAAAAAACGTTTTAATAAAACCCACTGATATGGTGGTGACCCGGGAGACCGCT
>DASVBA010000833.1:0-7620 GCA_036376095.1 Chryseolinea sp. | reverse complement strand
TAGCCGTTTCGGCGCCATCCCCATGACCTTTCTGAAACGCGAAAGCCGCACCGGAAACAAGTGTAAGCAATAGAAAAAATAGGGCAGAAAAATGCTTCGCACGGCTCAAAAATATGCTCATTCAGGGCTAATTTCAAGGTTTTTGAATACGAGCGCAAAGGTATTAATTAAAGCTCCAGAAAAAAATGTTTTGAAAAAATTTTGGGTCGGATTTAAGGGCGTTCTGATCGCGAAATTTTGCGATATAAAAAAGCTACTTCAAGGGCTGTAAACAGCAAATAGATGACGAGAAAAAAGGCAACATTAGGGGCCGCACCGGGCCTGTCCTCAAGGATCACGATCAGATTAAAAACCCCATATGCAATAAACTTCACCACCATCGTCAGGAGATATAATTGGACAAAAAAATCGGGTTTATTAACGTTATAGAGATATCGGTAAACGACGAAGGTGGCAAACACGAGAAATAAGAGGATTTGATAAAAAAATGAGGGGAGGGCATTGATCCACGACAAATGAAGGGCAAGGATTGTCAGCCCCGCTGTTACCCCCGCGGCAACCAACAACACTACAAAAAACCGGATCACGGATTTTCGCGATTAATTGACCGATAGACCTGATACATCATCCCTCCGAAGGCTGCAAATCCGAATAAGAGGGTAAAGGCCGGAAATTTGATTTTCAGAAACTGGTCCAGCTCATAGCCCAACCATCCAAAGACGCCAATAGCTGCCAACAACTGTAATCCGAGGCTACTGTACTTTAGATAGCTGTTATATGTTTTTAATTTCTTGTTGGGGGATGGCTCTTGTGAGGCCATTTTCTCCGATTTTGATATCCTTAATAACCGCACCCATTTTGCAGGTACCAGTGAACACTGCTCCTGATTCAACCACCATTTTACCTGTAACAATATCTCCATTTATTACCGCGGTGGCCTTCAATACCAGGAGTTCGGAAATTTCTATTTTTCCTTTCACCTCCCCTTCGATATCCGCATTCTGGGCGACGATATTTCCCTGAATCTGCGAAGAGCTTCCCAGCGCAACTTTGGATTTTGATTTCACATTTCCTGTGACTTTCCCCTCGATGCGTATGTTCCCGTAGGTTTCAATATTGCCTTCAAGGTGAGTGCCTTTGCCGATGTTGTTGCTTGAGTTGCTAATCTCTTCGGCTGCTCGTTTTTGTTCTTTCGAAGTTAGCATGATGTTCTGGTTTAAAAAGTGACGAATTCTTCCGGGTTTAAAGAGTTCCCATTGTACCACAACTCAAAATGAAGATGTGGTCCGTTTGTGAGCTCCCCGCTGTTACCAACAATAGAGATAATCTCCCCACCGTTAACAAAGGTACCAACTTTTTTTAAGAGTTGGGCATTGTGCTTGTAAGCTGAGATCAAATTGCCCCGATGTTGCACCATTATGACATATCCTGAGTCCTGAGTCCAGGACGAAAATACCACGGTGCCATCGGCTATACATTTGATAGGTTCGTTAACTTTTGCCACTACATCCACACCGAGATGTCCTTTCTTCACATCGTACTGATCCGAGATGAAACCAGTGATCGGTGAATAGAAGAATGTCTCCTGCAATTCGCGATACTTTGAGTTGAGCGATATCAACGCCATGTCCGACTGTTCAAAGTCCTTACGAAAAACGGAATCGCTAGGTGTTACTTGAAGATCCGCAGCTTTCAAGGGTTGATTCTCTCCTTTCAACGTTTCCGCCGGATCCTGAAAATTGCTTGTGTCTCCACTCAATACACGCTGAAAGTTCGCGATGAATTGATCCTTTCGATCAACTTCTAGTCCCAGCGAATCCACCTTTTGTGCAAGCTCGAACAACTGCTGATTAAGCACCATTTGTTCATGTTTAGGATCAAACCATTTCGCGAGAATCGTTTTCGACATAAACAGACTCATCACGAACAGCCCTGTAAACAAAATAACTGAAAAAAGAATTACTTTAGAGTAAGTAAAACCCATGCTGGTTTTTTCAGCGAAATTCTCCTCGTTGCGGATAATGAGTTGATACCGGGTTGTCAACCAGTTTGATAATGTTTTTTTGGGTTTCAAAATATTCCGCTTTTTTGCACAAAATTAGATATTCCACACTATTATAATATGGAATTTGGCTTTTTTGCGTTTTAGGATCACAAATAAAATACCTTGAGGGGGTCGTTTAGCACCATACTAATCTTTGTCGCATTTCTCTTGTTGGGGGCATGTTCACCCGAAAAAAATTCTTGGACCAGCAAAGCATTTCACAATACAACGGCCCACTACAATGGATATTACTACGCCCGTGAAGAGATTCAAAAGATAGAAAAAACCATTTGGTCGAGTCTGACGGACGACTACAGTAAGATATTGCGCATTTATCCAAAGATCGACTCCTCGCTGGCGAAAAGTTATGACAAAGAAATCCAGGAGGCGATCAAGATGGCTTCTCTGGCTATTCAACGCCATCCTAACAGCAAATGGGTGGATGACTCATATATTCTGGTCGGAAAAGCAAGACTCTATAGCCTGGATTGGGGTAATGCCGTCCAAACCCTGAAGTTTGTTAATACGAAAAGCAAAGATCCAAATGCAAGACATGCGGCGATCATCCAATTGATAAGGACCTTCGCAGAGCACAGAGAGTTCAACAATGGTCAGGCGGCGATAGATTTTGTCCAAAAGGAAAAGCTTAACAAGACAAATCAAAAGAACCTGTTTCTTGAAAAAGCCTATTTCTATCAGGAGCAAGGTGACTACGACAATGTGGTCCGCAATCTTACGGAAGTTGCTCCGATGCTTACCAAAAAAGATCGACCAGGGAGAATCTACTTTATCATAGGTCAGGTGTACCAAAAACTGGGATTTGAATCTGAGGCATATAACTACTATAGAAAATGTCTGTCAACCAATCCTGAGTACGAAGTTGATTTTTATGCAAGGTTGTATCTGGCCCAGGTAACAGAGATATCACGCAGCAAGAGTGTGAATGCGGCGTTAAAATCATTTAGAAAGCTGTTGAAGGACAGCAAAAACAAAGAGTTCAAAGACAAGATCTACTACGAGCTGGGGTTGTTTGAACTCAAACAAAAAAATTTAAATGAAGCGATTGCCAACTTTAATAAGTCTCTGCGCGAGGGGAGCAACAAGCGCATCGACGGAGAAGCATATCTCAAACTCGGTGAAATTTATTACGATACACTTCGCAAGTATGAGCTTTCGCAAGCTTATTACGACAGCGCGACGAGCTCACTTCCTCTGGATTACGAAGGTTATTCGGAAATTAAGGCAAGACATGAAGTGCTGAACGACTTTGTAAAAAATCTCAATACGATCAAGTGGCAGGATAGCCTGCTTCTCCTAGCCAACCTGGATTCTTTACAACTTAGAACAAAAATCGACTCAACATTTGAAGCTAAAAAGTTGTTGGCGGAGAAAAACACCGGCAAGAAGAAAAGGCGCCTGTTCAACAGGGTTGAAATTTTACCGGAGAATAACAATGTCTTCAATACCGGTGAAAACGGCTTAACGGACGAAACTGCAGACTGGTATTTCGGCAACCCTTCGGCAATGTCATTGGGACAAACAGAATTCAGGCGCATTTGGGGTGACATTCCGTTGGAGGACAACTGGCGCCGGTCTCTTCGATCGGCATCGACAAGTATAGTTAGCCGCAATACTCCTGGCATTGAAGCGCCTAAGCAGGACCAGGAACAGATAGCCGCGCCTCCTCCCGCCGATCCGGTAGCGGCCGAGTATATGCGCATAAGCAAGCAGATCCCAAAGACGGAAGAACAGAAAAAGGAAGCACTCAAGAAGATTGAGGATGCCTATTTTAATCTTGGAGATATTTACTATTTCAAACTTCAGGAAAAGGATAACGCCGTAGCATCATTCAACACATTGCTCGAACGTTTTCCTCAGTCCGAGTACGAACCCGAGATCTTATATAAGCTGTATTTGATTTACAAAGACAGTGATCAAGCCAAGTCGGAAAGTTACGCCACACTGTTAAAAGAAAAGCATCCAGGTTCGACTTTTGCAAAGATCCTGGAGAATCCGGATTTTCTAAAAGAATCCAGCCTGGCCGTTGAAAAGCAAAAGGAACTTTATAAAATAGCCTATGAACATTTTACGGCAGGTAGTGACTCGGTCGCTTCCGTTGTATTGGCACAGGCCTCAGATCTTGGACAAACCGCGTTCACCCCTTCTATCGAACTGTTAAAAATACTTATCGCAGGCAAGACGGAGGATGTAAACAAATATCAATTTCTCCTGGATCAATTCACCAAGAACTACCCGGAAACCGAAGCTGGCGCTTATGCACGACGACTTCTGGAAACTTCACGCAACTTCCAGCTAAAACAGGAACAGCTCAAAGGCATACAATACATAAGGTCGTTGGAAGAATCCCACTATTTCGTATTGGTGTATCGTAAAGATGAGAACATGACAGCCGTCGCATCGGGTGTGCTCGAAAAGTTCAACCGCGATAACTTCAAAGAGCTCAAACTAAAGACGAGCAATCTGATTCTTGATGATACTTACAGTCTAACGCTGGTTGACGAATTGCCTGGTGTCAGCTCAGCGCTGGAGTTCATAAAGACGTTCATCGAAAAGCTGCCGACACTCAGCGAGTTAAGGAACCATAAATTCCATAGCTTTGTAATAACAAAAGACAATTTCGATATATTTTACCGTACAAAAGGTCTTGATGAATACGTCCAATTCTTTGAAAAAAACTATCCGACAGAAGACTAATAGCGTCCTGCTCATTCACAAACCGTGGTTGAAGAAAGCCACAAAGACACTCTGGATACTTTTCGCCTGTTTTGTTATCGGTTTTCCCATCTACGTAGTATCGGTTAGCAGTGATCTATTTGGTCTGTTTGGAGGAATGCCCAGCCTAAAGGCAATAGAAAACCCTGAGAATGACTTGTCATCGGAACTCATCTCTGCTGATGGAGTGTCGCTCGGCCGCTACTTCCGTTTTAACCGGAGTCAGGTGACGTATAATCAACTTTCGCCAGATCTTGTCAATACATTGTTGTTATCTGAGGATCATAGATTTTACAGTCACTCTGGATTGGATTTTAAAGCATACCTCAGAGTTCTGTTTGGCGTTCTCACATTCAATTCAGGAGCTAAAGGCGGAGGAAGCACTATCACACAGCAGCTGGCAAAAAATTTGTTTAGCACCAGAGGTGCCGAACTCGATGGCACGCTAACAAGGCTGGGCGGACCCATCAAACTTGTGATCAGCAAAACAAAGGAGTGGATCATATCCGTGCAACTGGAGAAAAACTTCACGAAAGAAGAGATCATTGCAATGTATCTAAACACGGCAGGCTTCGGCAGCAACGCGTACGGGATCAAGGTGGCCTCTGAAACGTATTTTAACAAGACTCCAGACAGCCTCAATATCCAGGAGTCTGCGGTGTTGGTTGGAATGTTGCAGGCAATCACGCGATTCAATCCTGTATCCAGCCCTGAAAACTCGTTAAATAAAAGAAACGATGTCCTGTATAAGCTTTATAATCGCGGTTACATAAAGACTGAAAGAGAGTATGATTCCATTCGTTCACTTCCCATAGAGCTGAGATACAACGTGCAAAATCAGAATGAGGGAATTGCAACCTATTTCCGAACTGTGATCCAAAACGATCTCATGCAGTGGGCGAAGGATCATAATATCGATTTGTGGGAATCCGGCCTGAAGATCTACACTACGATCGATAGCCGCATGCAGCGGTACGCGGAAGAAGCCATGGAGGAAAGTATGAAGGTGCAGCAAAAAGCCTTTGATGCGCATTGGCAAGGGAAGAACCCCTGGATCGATGAAAACTGGAACGAAATAAAGGGATATCTCCAGGCAAAGATCAAACAAACGGAGACCTATCGGAACCTCGTTGCAAAGTATGGTGAAAAGCATGATTCCATTAGGATCATGCTAAACGTGAAAAAACCAATGAGAGTATTTTCATGGAAAGGGGAACGTGATACGTTGTTCAGTTCAATGGATTCTTTAAACTATTATAAGCGATTTCTCAATGCGGGCTTTATGTCAATGGATCCACAGACGGGGGCCATCAGGGCGTGGGTCGGAGGAATCAACCACAAGTATTTCAAATATGATCACGTGAGGCAAGGCACTCGCCAACCCGGATCAGCCTTCAAGCCATTCGTTTATGGTACGGCGATGGAAGCAGGATACAACCCCTGCCTCAAATTGCAGGACGTCTCTCCCACCTTCAAAGTACCAGGTGGAACATGGAGCCCTCCCAACGCCGAGGGCGATAGAGGAACCGGCGCTTATTATACACTCAGGCAGGCGTTGGCAAGATCCCTCAATTCAATCACAGCGCAATTGCTGCAACGGGTTGGGCCCGAAAATGTCGTCGACTTTGCGAAACGCGTTGGTATATCCAGCAAGCTCGATGCGGTACCTTCGCTTTGTCTAGGCGTAAGTGATGTATCCCTGTTTGAAATAGTCGGCGCGTATAGCACCTACGTAAATGGTGGAATTCACACGCAGCCATTTTACATCACAAGGATAGAAGACAAAAATGGAAATGTTATTGAGAACTTTGTTCCAAAAACAAGGCAGGCGATCAGCGAACAAACTGCTTTTAAAATGATATATATGTTAATGGGTGGCGTGGAAGAGGAGGGCGGCACATCGATCGGTCTTCCTTACGATCTCAAAAAGGACAATGAAATTGGCGGCAAAACCGGTACAACTAATAACGCGTCGGATGGATGGTATATGGGCGTCACACACAATCTCGTTTCAGGCGCATGGGTAGGTGGCGATGAGCGCAGCATACACTATCGCGAATGGAGTCTCGGACAAGGAGGAAAAACAGCCCGGCCAATTTGGGCATCATACATGACAAGGATATATGCTGACCCCACCATCGAGTACAAGAAAGGACAGTTTAAAAGACCTTCAAGTGGTATGGATATATCGTTGGACTGCTCGGCCTACGAAATTCCAGCTGACTCTATCGGTGTAACCCACGAGAACTGGGATCCAAACAATTAACAAAATGACCACCATCGACCGGCTTAAGGAAATCGTTCATCGATTACCCGAGTCACCGGGTGTCTATAAATTCTACAGCGAGGATGATATTCTCATTTATGTCGGCAAAGCCAAGAACATAAAGAAGAGAGTCACCAGCTACTTTACAAAAAACACGGGTGTAAACCGAAAAACTCTCAAGTTGGTTTCTGAGATAAACCGTATTGACTTCACCGTATCAAACACCGAGTTTGATGCGCTGTTACTTGAGAATAATTTCATCAAACAAAACCAGCCCAAGTACAACATCCTCCTGAAGGACGATAAAACGTTTCCCTACATCTGTATTCTAAAGGAAAGGTTCCCCAGGATCATTTACACGAGAAAATATGATACCTCTCAGGGTGAATATTTCGGACCCTTTTCGAGCGTTGTAGCAATGAAGAACGTACTTGAACTAATCCGTAAGCTTTATAGCATACGGACTTGTAATTTGTTGCTGAGCCAGCAAAACATTGAACAAAAGAAGTTCAAGGTATGTCTTGAATATCACCTCGGTAATTGCAAAGGACCGTGTGAAGGATTACAGGACGAAAGA
>DASVBA010000831.1:0-6372 GCA_036376095.1 Chryseolinea sp. | reverse complement strand
AGGTATAAATTCATCCTTCATTCCCCAAAAGAACAGGAACCTGTCCGCGCTGATAGTTTGCACGCGCTCCCAAAGCTTTTGCCACCAGTCGTTGGCGTTGCTTAGTTCTAATGCGAACGCGTACGCAGCCGTGCGTTCTCCTCTCGGCAATGCTGCTTTGTAATGACGATGTGCTTCCGTAGAAAGTTTCCTCTTGTCGCCGTACGCCTTTGGCATGATCACGTTCACGGGTGCGTTCATGTTTAAATAAAGAAACTTTCCCAGCCAGCTATTCAAAAATTTTGCAGGTCCCGAATAATGCTTGTCATTCTTTAAGGAACGCATCCACGTGTTAAAAAGGATGATCTTGTTTACATTGTCCTGATGGTCCAACACATAACTCATGCTGATGCTCCCGCCAAAATCATTTGCTACAATATTTAGGTCTTTGAGCCCAAGTTGATCAATGAATTTTGTCAACCGCCGTGCATGACCGGCGCAGGTATAATCTGGGTCGTTTGGCGTTGTCCGCCGGAAGCTTCTGACGGCGGGTTTGTCGGATAACCCAAATCCCATTAGGTCGATAGCAACACAACGAAATTTGCTCCGCAGGTTCTTGATGACGTCGCGAAATCCGAAAGACCATTCCGGCGTTCCGTGCACAAATAATAAAGTGGGTCCGGTCCCTTCATCAATGTAGTGAAGCCGGTGGTTTTCAATGGTAATGAAGTGCGGTTTAAAGGGATAAAGTTCTTTATTAATCCAGGCTGGTGATTCGGCCATGATTTGATCAGCTTTCATATGCAAGGATATTCAACATCCTTAACGGCAAGCCAGTGATCACGGATGCATCCTGCTGAAAAAAGACCTTAAGGCATTTTCGATTAAATAAGGGTCCGTGGAATAAAGTATATCGCCACTTTGTTGGTTAAACCTGGCTAACGTATTGTAATAATCAACCTCTGTCAGCTCGTGAGTTTCCATGAGACTTTCACGTACCTCGACGTCATGTATCACCTGAATGTACGTCTTAATCCGGTCGTTTTCGTTAATCAACCGGACAACTTTCCGTTTCTCCCGCTCTCCCCGTGAAAGGTAAGTCCAGGGTGATGAGAACGCATCCGCTTTCGACAGCGCACGCGGCTTGGTGCTGGGAGTACGCACAATCTCATTGTCGTAAAGCCGGGTCCCCTTGATCGTAATTTCTTTTAACATCCTGATCCGTTCATTCAAACGGATTAGAATATCTTCTTCCTCAAAGAAAAGTGGCAGTTCTAGCGTGTTGTACCCGACCAATGACAAGACAAGCGTGTCCATATGAGACGTGGTAAGGGTGAAGACACCCAATGAATTGGTTACTGTTCCCTGGTCGGAATGTTTAATCCTCACGTGTACTCCCTGAAGGGCTTTCAGTGTAACCGAATCCACAACGATTCCCCTTGTGGTCTTTTGGGCAGATGCGGAGCCTATTGAGACAACGAACAGAATAAAACAAAACTTTTTCCAATGCTTCATGTAGTTGCGGTCGGGCGAGGATTCTGCTTTAGGATTATGATGAAGGGAAGTGTGATTAAGTTTTATTTGCGAGCCAGTTTAAGCTGATGAGAACGTATGCTGTCAACTCTTGTTGGCAAGCTGTCCGCAGGCCGCATCGATATCCTTACCGCGGCTTTTTCTGATCCTTGTGGTAATTCCATTGCGTTCCAGGAGATCCATGTACATGTTCAGTACACTTTCTGAAGCCTGCTGGAATTCCCCGTCGTCAATTGGATTGTATTCAATGAGGTTCACTTTTGACGGGATAAGTTTACAAAACTTAAGCAACGCCTTCGCATCCTCTTCAGTATCGTTAATACCTTTCCACACGACATATTCGTAGGTAACTTTCTTTTTTGTCTTTTTATACCAGTACTTCAATGCTTCACCCAACTCTTCCAATGGATTCGTATCATTTATAGGCATTATGGAAGACCTTGTCTTATCCAAAGCAGAGTGCAAGGACACAGCCAGATTGAATTTCACATCATCGTCAGCCATCTTGATGATCATTTTCGCGACGCCGACCGTAGATACGGTGATTCGTTTTGACGCCATGTTAAGCCCCTTTTGAGAGGTGATCTTATCGATGGCCGAGATCACATTCGCATAATTCAATAGCGGTTCGCCCATACCCATGAAGACGATATTTGTAAGAGGTCGCCCAAAGAAAAGTTCCGCCTGTTCCCTGATGGCTACTACCTGATCGTAAATTTCATCAGGGGTAAGATTGCGCTGACGCTTTAGCCGGGCCGTTGCACAGAACTTGCAGGCAAGGCTGCAACCAACCTGCGAGGAAACACACGCCGTTATTCTTTTTTCAGTCGGGATAAGTACAGACTCCACCACCAGTCCATCATAAAGAGTGACAGCATTTTTTATTGTTCCGTCGCTGCTGCGCTGCATGTGATCCACCTTCACGTGGTTTATGGCAAAATTTTCTTTCAGCATGTCGCGGAGGCCGATCGAAAGATTAGTCATCTGGTCAAAACTTTTGGCTGATTTATTCCATAGCCACTCGTACACCTGTTTGGCCCTGAATGGTTTTTCCCCGTGTTCAACGAAGAATGTCGTCAGCTCATCGAGCTTTAGCTTACGGATATCTCGCTTGGGTGAAGTTTCGACCATAGTGCAAAAGTACTTAAAGAAACACTTATCAGCCTAGGATGGTTTGGGAGCGAAGTAATTTGCTAATTTTTAAGGTTTTGCCTCGCGGGGTTCTTTGCACCACCAATCGTTATCGGTTATACGTTAATCGTGATGTGAGGAGGGCAGGGCGAATGGGCGGCCTTTACTTGATGCGGACAAAAATTTTCGTTTCGCATACGCGATTGCTATTGGTGATGATGAGGGAATCCGCTTCAAACCTTTCTACCGTAAAGCCCTCAATGATGGTCTTGGATTTTTTATCCAGGAAGTAAAGTCCTTCACCATCAAAACGATATAGAAATCCCTTTGAATTGTACGATTTCTTCCGGCTTATGATCTTCGTGCTTTCGTTCCCTGTATTATTTTCCTTGAACTCTAAAACCTGAGGTTTCGCTCCAGACATACTTTTCATATCATTTACCAACTCTTCAGTTTCAGCATCATCCGGACTCAATTCGTCTTCCACGCAACTGCTTTCTTTTACCAATTGCCAGCGGCCCACGATTGATTGTGCCGAACAAACCATGCTTAAGGGGATCAGAACGAGTACGCAGACGATCGTTTTCATGGGACACTAAGGTTTGGACAAATTTACTCAAAATTCAGGCCGATCTGATTATTGCTATTTGCTGCGTTTGTGACCTTAAAAAGCGTACTCAGGGGGTTACTTTCTTTTTTGAAAACTCAGTTTATTAGGCGAAATTTTCGCCCTTCTAATTTTAAGCATGGAGAAAAGCAACGCAATTGTTATCACGGGTGGCTACCTCGACACCAATAATGCCAAAACTGCACATGGCCTGATACGAGGAACAGATAGGTTTAATATTGTAGGATTTATAGACCATAAAAGCGCCGGAAGAGATGCCGGCGAGGTTTTGGATGGCAAGCATCGCAATATTCCTGTGTTTGGCACATTCCAGGATTTTATGAAGAGCGGACAGAAAGCATCCTATTGCATCATCGGGGTAGCAACAAAAGGTGGTGTTATCCCGGAATCATTAAGGGCTATCCTCAAAGAAGCGCTGTTGCATGGATTTAACCTCGTCAACGGTCTTCATGAATACATTGCCGATATACCTGAATTGGCCGACCTTGCCAGGCAAAAAGGTCTTGAAATCATCGATGTGCGCAAACCCAAAAAGTTTAAAGACCTTCATTTCTGGACGGGAAAAATCAAGGAAGTGAAGTGTCCAAAGATCGCAGTGCTTGGGACAGATTGCGCCCTGGGCAAACGAACCACAACACGATTCCTGGTGGAAGCAATGCAAAAGGCTGGCTTCAAAGCTGAGATGATCTACACCGGCCAAACGGGATGGATGCAGGGTGCTAAGTACGGATTTGTGTTCGATTCAACGTTGAACGATTTCATTTCCGGAGAGATGGAACATGCAATCGTAACGTGTTATCATGAAGCAAAGCCCGACATTATTTTTATTGAGGGTCAGTCGGCACTTAGAAATCCCAGCGGTCCTGCTGGTGCCGAATGGATTGTGTCTGCGGATGCCGATGGCGTTGTCTTACAACATAACCCTCCCAGGAAACAATACAAGGATATGGAATACTATCCTGCATACCTGCCGGAGTTAAAGGACGAAGTTGCGCTTATAAAGATCTATGGCGCGCCCACGCTGGCCATCACAATCAACTCAGCGAAGATGACGGAGCCCGAAGCAAGGGCCGCCGCACTCAAGTACCAGAACGAACTCGGAATTCCGGCTATACTTCCGCTGGAAGATGGTGTGGAAGATCTTGTTCCCATCTTCGAAGGAATGATCCGGAAAAGCCCGCCTTCGGAAGCCTTCGGCGGACAAAGCCTCGCGAAAGCATAATAATTGAATCTCAAACCGTACAATGAATGAAGATCAAAGATGTTAAGGCCTGGAGTGCAGATCTGGGAAACACAAAACCGTACACTATCGCTTTCAAGACTGTTGACGAAGTAAAGAATGCTTTTGTCGAAATCACTCTGGACAATGGGGTCACAGGAATTGGAGCCGGCAATCCTAGTGAGTACGTTGTTGGTGAAACGTTGGACCAGTGCCTGGAGGCATTAAAAGAAAAAAACCTGGAGTTCCTTATCGGACGCGATATACGCGAGTTTAATCAACTTGCGTTTGAAGTCTGGCAGAAATTTCCTGACAACCCGTCGGCACGTGCGGCATTGGACATCGCATTATACGACGCATTCACAAAGTTCCTGAATGTGCCGCTGGTTAAGTTTCTTGGACAAAAGATCAAGAAGCTTCCAACTTCAAACACGATCGGAATTAAAAATGTTGAGGATACAATTAACGAAGCGAGAGAATACATCAAGCGCGGTTTTAAGGTCTTAAAAGTGAAACTGGGCAAAGATCTCGACGAAGACGTTGAACGTATCATGAAGCTGCGGGAGACATTTGGAACAAGCGTGGTAATACGCGTCGACGCAAACCAGGGATACAGCGTAGAACAAACGATCCAGTTCTACGGAAGGACGTATGACCTCGACATCGAGTTAATCGAGCAACCTCTTCCCGCAAAAGCGATTTCAGAATTAAAGAGCTTGCCGAAAGAAGTACGTAAAGTGCTCGCGGCAGATGAATCGTTGATCACTCCAGCAGATGCTATTGAGTTGTTGAAGCCACCAAAAGCGGCGGCAATTTTTAATATCAAACTCATGAAGTGTGGTGGTATCAGCCAGGCATTGAAGATTGCGGACATTGCCTTGCACGAAGAGATCGATCTGTTCTGGGGGTGCAATGATGAAAGCATCGTAAGCATTACCGCTGCGTTACATGCCGCATTTGCATGCTCCAATACAAAATATATCGACCTCGATGGAAGTCTCGATCTTGCCCGGGATGTAGTGAAGGGAGGATTTATTTTGAAGGATGGCTATATGTCGTGTTCTGACAAACCCGGGTTAGGAGTGGAAAGAATTTAAATGCAGGTTCACGCAAAGGCCGCCAAGATCGGACGTAAAGAGCGCAAAGAGCTGACGTATGATTGAAAATTTTTGCGGCCTTTGGATATTCACCATTGCGGCCTTTGCGTGAAATGCATTTTTGTCGTTAGCAATAACACTCAATTACTCACGCCTGCCCGGCACATGACGTGGCGCGTGCGGCATATCCGGCCCAAAGGAATTTTTCTTCAGTATCTCCCTGTATTTTTTCTCGTCTGAATCCTTGACCGTCTTGTCATTTATTTTGATGTGCTCGTCATTGATTTCAATGCTTTTCATGTCCTCATCAGCTTTCAGGTATCCGTCTTTAATCAGTTGCTCACGGAATTCTTTTTCAAAAACGAGTCGCGAACCTTCGAGGGCCTTAAGTTGCCGGTCCAGCATCTCAAAATTTTTCTCATTTTCAACTGACCAACGCTGTATTTGTTGTTCAAAGCTTTTCATCTGTTCTTCCTGCTGTGCCCACATTTCTTCGTGCTGCAGTTGAGATAGCTGTGCATCCAATGCTTTCATGTGCATGTTCTCTGCCCACTCTTCCATGGCACGACCATCGAACCGGGACTCAAGATCTTTCATCATGTCTTCTATCTCTTTTTCGTGTTTTTCATAGAAGTCGCCGAATTTTTCTCTGAACCGGCTTTCAAATTCCTTTCCGAACTCCTCCCAATCCTTGTTGTGATGGAGATCAAACTGAGGCCCGGGGAACGGGATGGTATCCAAAGCAATGTTCATTTCGAAATTGAAATCGGGAACCGGAGGTATTG